>JBAVZT010000135.1:0-6966 GCA_049588955.1 Rhodanobacteraceae bacterium
GCACCGGATCGACCTTGCCCCGCGCGCGCACGGCGCGCGCCAGCGCCCGACCGTCCGCACCGGCTATCGGCGCTTCGCCGGCGGCATATACCTCGGTCAGAACCAGCACGTCGGCCTGCGTCAGGACGTTGGCGAAATCGTCGAGCAGATCGCGCGTGCGCGAATAGCGATGAGGCTGAAACGCCACCACCAGGCGACGGCCGGGCCAGCCGCCGCGCGCTGCGGCAAAGCCCGCGGCGATCTCGCTCGGATGATGCGCGTAGTCGTCGACGACCAGGACACGACCACCGGCGACTACCATTTCACCGCGCAGCTGGAACCTTCGACCGACACCCTCGAATCGCGCCAGCGCCTGCTGCATAGCCTCGGCGCTCACACCCAGTTGCCAGCCCACGGCGCACGCAGCCAACGCATTGAGCACGTTGTGCCGCCCGGGCAGATTGAGATTCACCGCCGTCGGCGACGCCTCGTTGGGCAGATGCAACATGAACTGCATGCGCGCGCCATCCTGGCGCAGGGCACTCGCGCGTACGTCGGCATCGCTGTCGACGCCATACGTCAAGATGCGCCTGTGGGTGGACTTGGCGAGCTCGGCGGCTTCGGCGTCGTCGGTGCAGACCACCGCAACGCCATAGAACGGCAAGCGCAGCAGAAAGTCGGCAAATGCCGCCTTGAGCCGCGAGAAATCGCCACCGTAGTGTTTCAAATGATCGGCATCGATATTGGTGACGATCGCGATGACCGGCGAAAGCAGCAGAAACGAGCCGTCCGATTCATCGGCTTCGGCGACCAGGAATTCCCCGCTGCCAAGGCGCGCGTGGCTGCCGGCGGCGGTCAACTGGCCGCCGATCACGAACGTTGGATCGAGGCCGCTTTCGGCGAGAACGCTCGCAATCAAGCTGGTCGTGGTGGTCTTTCCGTGGCTGCCGGCAACCGCGATGCCGCGGCGAAAGCGCATGAGTTCGCCAAGCATCTCGGCGCGCGGTACCACGGGGATGCGGCGTTGCCGCGCGGCGACGAGCTCGACATTGTCGGACGCTATTGCGCCCGATACGACTACCGCATCGACGGCGGCGACATTGGCTGCATCGTGCCCACGCATGATGGCAACGCCAAGGTCAGCCAGCCGTCGCGTGGTCGCGCTGTCGACCTGGTCCGATCCGGAAACGGCATAACCGAGATTGTGCAGAACCTCGGCGATGCCGCTCATGCCGACACCGCCGATCCCGATGAAATGCACGCGCCGGAAATCCTGCATGAAGTCGCCGTGCCCTGCCATGCGTATCGGGGTCATGTCGCCACCTCGAGGCAGGCGTCGGCAATGCGCGCGGCCGCATCGGGCCTGGCCAGAGTGCGCGCGGCCGAAGCCATCGCGGCCAACCGCTTCCTGTCGCTCATTTCGGCGATGAGCGCAGCAATCGCAGCCGTGTCGGCGTCGCTCTGCGGCAGCAAGCGGGCGGCGCCGATTGCAATCAGCGCTTCGGCATTGCGCGTCTGGTGATCGTCCACCGCCTGGGGGAACGGAATCAGGACGGCAGGCACCCCGGCAGCGGCCAGTTCGGCGAGAGTCAACGCACCGGCACGGCAGATTGCAATATCTGCCCACGCATACGCGCCGGCCATGTCCTCGATGAAGGGTTCGACCTCGGCCGCAACACCCGCGGCGAGATAGGCCTCGCGAGTTGCCAGGGTGTTCGGGGTACCACACTGATGGCGAATCAGCGGGCGCTCTCCGGGCGCAAAGCGGGCCACGGAGCGAGGCAGCGTTTCATTGATCGATTGCGCACCCTGGCTGCCTCCAAGCACGAGCAGGCGCAGCGGGCCCGAGCGGGCTGCGTAACGCGTGTTCGGATCGGGCAGCGCGGCAATATCCGCTCGCACCGGATTGCCGACCCATTCGGCACCCGGAAGCACGTCGGCAAAACCGCCCAGGACACGCCGAGCAAATTTCGCCAGCAGGCGATTGGCGAAGCCCGCCGTCCGATTCTGTTCGTGCACGATCAACGGAATGCGCGCGAGCCAGGCGGCAATTCCTCCGGGTGCCGCGGCATAGCCGCCGAGCGACAACACGCTGCGCGGAACCTGGCGCCGCAACACACCACGCGCGGCAATTATGGCGCGCACAAGGCGCAGCGGAGCAAGCAGGAGCGTCGCCAGTCCCTTGCCGCGTACACCGGAAAACGCGATCGTATCGAGCCCGAATCCGGCCGCCGGAACCAGACGCGTTTCCAGGCCATTGCCTGTGCCGAGCCAGGTCACCGGAATGCCGCGCGAGCGCAGTTCGTGCCCGACTGCGATTCCGGGAAAGATATGCCCGCCGGTGCCGCCAGCCATGATCAGCACGGGCGCGTCCTGCCCGCTCATCGCGCGGCTCCGGACGTTTCACGCAGTGCAATTGCCTGCCCGTCGGCGGCGTCGGCACGGCTGACTTCGTAGCTGACTCGCACGAGCAAGCCGATCGCCGCACAGGTCATCAGAACGCTCGAGCCACCGGAGCTTATCAACGGCAAGGTCAGGCCCTTGGTCGGCAGCACGCCGAGATTCACACCGGCCGAAACCAGCGCCTGCAGAGCCAGCATCAACGAGATGCCGAACGCGCAATAGCCGCCGAAGCGCTGGCCGCGCTCGATCGCACGCAAGCCAATCTGGAATCCGCGCCCGGCGAGCCAGGCAAACAGGCCCAGCACCAGCACGATGCCGGCAAATCCGAGTTCCTCGGCAATCACGGCGAGAATGAAATCGGTATGCGCTTCGGGCAGGTAGAACAGTTTCTGCACCGAGCCGCCGAGACCTACACCAAACCACTCGCCGCGGCCGATCGCGATGAGTGCCTGGGTCAGCTGGAACCCGTCGTTGAACGGGTCGGCCCACGGATCGAGGAACGAGGTCAGGCGCTTGATGCGGTAATCCTCGCTGAATGCCGCCCAGGCCAGCGCCGGCATGCCCAGGCTGGCCAGCAAGGCCAGATTGCGCAGGCGCGCACCGCCCAGCCAAACCATGCCGAGCGCGACCGCCATAAGCAGCGCAGCCGAGCCGAAATCCGGTTGCAACAACAGCAGCCCGACCAGCAGTGCGGCGATGCCGAGTGGCTTGAGCACGCCGAACATGCTCGCCTCGACGCTTGCACGATGACGCACGAGGTAACTGGCCATGTAGACGACGAGCACGAACTTGACGGCCTCGACCGACTGGAAACCGGAGATGCCGAAGTGGACCCAGCGGCGCGCGCCATTGATGCGCTGACCGACACCGGGCACGAACACGAGCAGCAGCAGGATTGCGCCGCAAATCAGCAGCAGGCCTGCGTGATCCTCGATCCATTCGAGTTCGGTGCGTGCAATCAGGCCGGCCAGGCCGATGCCGAGACCGAGGAAAATCAGATGCCGGATCAGGAAGTGAAACTCGCCTACGTGCTGGCCGTCGGCCACGGCGATCGAGCTCGATGCGACCATGACGATGCCGAGGCTCGCCAGTGCCGTTGCGGCCAGCAGCAGGCTCGTGTCGTAGCGTCCGCGTGGCGCGATCTGGCGCATCGCCTGGGAACCGTCGTTGTGCGCGAAAATCGCCATCAGCGCACCTTCAACGTGGCCAGGCCGATCAGTACCAGCACGACGCTGATGATCCAGAAGCGCACGATCACGCGGGGTTCCGGCCAGCCCTTGAGTTCGAAGTGGTGATGGATCGGCGCCATGCGAAACAGACGCCTGCCGGTCAGCTTGAAGCTCGCGACCTGCAACATGACCGAGGCGGTTTCGATCACGAACACGCCGCCCATGATCAAGAGCACGATTTCCTGACGCACGATGACCGCGAGCGTGCCGAGCGCCGCACCGACCGCGAGCGCGCCGACATCGCCCATGAACACCTGCGCCGGATACGCGTTGAACCAGAGAAAACCGAGCCCTGCGCCGGCCAGCGCCCCGCAGAAGATGGCGAGTTCGCCCGCGCCGGGTATGGACGGAATCTGCAGATAATTCGAAAACACCGCATTGCCGGCAAGGTACGCGAATACACCGAGCGCGGTGGCGATCAGCACGCTGGGCATGATCGCCAGACCATCCAGGCCATCGGTCAGGTTCACCGCGTTGGAGAAGCCGACCACCATCAGGTAGGTCAGCGGCACGAACATGAGTCCGAGTGGAATGACGACATGCTTGAACAGCGGTACATACAGGGCGGTCGACGCCGCGGTGCCGGCCGTGTAATACAGACCGAGCGCGATCGCGATCGCAAACATCGATTGCCAGAACATCTTCCAGCGTGGGGGAAGTCCGCGGCTGTCGTTGCGCACCAGCTTGCGGTAATCGTCGTAGAAACCGATGGCGCCGAACGCGAGCGTCGCGGCGAGCACGATCCAGACATAGCGGTTGCGCAAATCCGCCCACAGCAGCGTAGCGACCGTGAGCGCGATCAGTATCAGTGCCCCGCCCATGGTCGGCGTGCCGGCCTTGACCAGATGCGACTGCGGACCGTCCTTGCGGATCACCTGCCCGGCCTTCAGAACCCCGAGCTTGCGAATGAGCGACGGGCCCGCAACGAGAGACACGGCAAGCGCGGTCAGCGTGCTCATGATGGTGCGGAACGTCAGGTACTGGAACAGGTGGAATCCGCTGGCCCAGTTTTTCAGCAGGGCGGCGAGTTCAAGCAGCATGGCGCCCTCCCCG
This sequence comes from Rhodanobacteraceae bacterium, assembly GCA_049588955.1. Classification (GTDB taxonomy): domain Bacteria; phylum Pseudomonadota; class Gammaproteobacteria; order Xanthomonadales; family Rhodanobacteraceae; genus Dokdonella_A. The sequence continues at coordinate 4,665 of JBAVZT010000135.1, forward strand.
TTCCGACTGGTCGCCGTCGATGAGCGCAGCGACCACGCGATCCATGGCTGAGGACCGCGATCCCTTGATCAGCAACGTGACTCCCTGGCGCAGATCAGCGCGCAACGCTTCGATCAGCGCGGCCTGATCCGGATGATGACGAGCGTTGTCGCCAAACGCGGCGACCGCCGCGCGGCTGAGGTCGCCAACCGCATGCAGGCGCGCGATGCCGCTCCATTTGGCCAGCGCGCCGGTGTCGAAATGCAACTGCTCGGAGTCGCGTCCGAGCTCGGCCATGTCACCCATGACCAGTACCGTTTCGCCCGGCTCGGCGGCAAGCAACGCGATGGCCGCGGCGAACGATGCCGGATTGGCGTTGTAGCTGTCGTCGAAAATCACCGCACCGCTCGCATGCGCGTGCCGCGTGAGGCGTCCGTGCAACAGGCGAGCGTTGCCAAGAGCATCGCGGACGACATCGAGCGGTATTCGCGCATCGACTGCGAACGCCGCGGCACAGGCGGCCAGCGCGTTCATCACGTTGTGCCTGCCTGGCAACGCCAGCTCGATCGCAGTCTCGCCGCCTGGCGTGATCAGCGTGAACCGGCCCGCAGGCGCGCCCGTAACGAAATGCGCGCTGATGTCGGCAGCCGCATCGAGGCCGAAGCCGACAATGCGCCGGGCACCGGCGAGTTCGATGAAGGTCTCCGCAAAAGCATCGTCGAGATTGATTACCGCGACCCCGTCATCGGGCAGTGCACTGATCAGGGCGCCCTTGGTTTGCGCAACACCCTCCAGATCCCCGAGCCGCTCCAGATGCGCGGCGGCAACGTTGTTGATGACTGCGACCGTGGGCTTGGCAATAGCGGCCAGATACGCGATATCGCCGGGCTTGCCGGCGCCCATTTCGAGCACCGCGAATTCGGTATCCACCGGCATCGCAAGCAGGGTCAGCGGCAGTCCGATTTCGTTGTTGAAATTGCCGGCGTTGACGTGAGTCGGTCCGCGGCGCGCGAGGATCGAAGCCAGTAGCGTCTTGACGGTCGTCTTGCCGTTCGAGCCGGTAATGCCGACGACGCATGCGGTGCTGCGCGAACGCACGTGGCGCGCGAGTTCGCCGAGCGCGAGCAACGGGTCGGGGACGATGATCTGCGGCAAATCGACTTCGATTTCGCGCGACACCATCGCCGCGGCAGCGCCGTTCTGCGACGCCGCGGCGACGAAATCGTGCGCGTCGTGGTGTTCTCCGGGCAATGCCACAAACAGGGCGCCGGCTGCCAAGGTACGAGAATCGGTCGAGACGCTGTCGATGCGGCAATCGGCGCCAAGCAGCCGTCCGCTGGTCCAACGCGCGATGTCGGTCAGGCGCAGGTTCAACACGACCGCGCCTCCAGTGCCGAACGGGCGACGCGCGTGTCGTCGAACGGGCGTTCGACACCGGCGATTTCCTGGGTCGACTCGTGACCCTTGCCGGCAATCAGCACGACATCGCCGGCAGCAGCCCTGCCGATGGCAAGCGTGATCGCGCGTCCACGGTCGCGTTCGACACGCGCGTTCCCGGGTCGGGCAAGGCCGGCGACGATCCCGGCGACGACCGCATCGCCCGATTCATCGCGTGGATTGTCGTCGGTGACGATAATGCAGTCGGCAAACGTCTCCGCGATCGCTCCCATTTGCGGGCGCTTGCCGGCATCGCGCTCGCCGCCACAGCCGAATACGCAGATCAAACGTCCGGCACAATGCGCACGCAGCGATCGCAAGGCCTGTTCTAGCGCGTCGGGGGTGTGCGCATAGTCGATCACCACCAGTGGCAATGCGCTGTCGCCACCGAGCCGGTGCATGCGACCGGCGACGGGCGTCAATGCGCAAAGTGCCGTGCTGATCTCCTCAAACGACACGCCCGCCCGGCCCAGACACGCAGCCACAGCCAGAAGGTTGGCCACGTTGAATCGCCCGAGCAGGTGCGTTGCAATATCGCTCTCGCCCCATGGCGTAATCAAGTGGAAATCGATGCCGCTGGCACCGGCCCGGACCGCCCGCGCGCCAACCTCGACATCGGCGCGCTCGATGCCGTAGCGAATCAGCGCCACGTCGGGCGCGATCGCTGCGATCAGTTCATCGGCGAATGCGTCGTCGGCGTTGATCACGGCGGCGTCGAGGCCAGGCCACGCGAACAGCCGTCGTTTGGCCGCACCGTAGGCCTGCATGCTGCCGTGATAGTCCAGATGATCGCGCGTCAGGTTGGTGAATACCGCGACGTCGAACGCGACCCCGTTGACGCGGCCCTGATCGAGCGCGTGCGAGGACACTTCCATCGCGACATGGC
>JBAVZT010000136.1:0-9391 GCA_049588955.1 Rhodanobacteraceae bacterium
TAAGCGACTGCACCGCCGGTCCGCGCAGCGCAACACCGGTATCGCGCCATGGCGCAATACCGCGCGCCGCATCGCCGAGCCAGCGTGCGCTGACGCACACGCCGCCGAGAAATCCGATCATGCCATCCACGACCAGCGATTTGCGGTGGTCGCGCGCCAGCCACCCGAACGGGCTTGTCAGCTGCGGCGGATTGTAGACGCGCACCGCGCCACCGGCGTCCAGCAGCGGTTGCCAGAAACCGGCACCGGACTGGCCGAGGCAGCCGAGCCAGTCGCGCAGCACGCATACACGGACACCGGCGCCCGCGCGCTCGACCAGCGCGGCGCGAAACTCGCGCGCGACCTCGTCGTCGCGGAAGATGTAGTTCTCGAACAGGATGACCGTTTCGGCGCCGCGAATTGCCGCGAGCCACGCATCGAAATTCGCGCTCCCGTCGATCAGTATCTCGAGTGCGTTGCCCGCAATCAGGGCAGCGCCGGCCGCGCGGTTGAGCGTTTGCTCGGCGAGCACGCGCACGGATTGCTGATCGCCGTTGGTTCTCGGCATTGGCGTCCCGGGGGCCATATGGCGAGTTTACGTTCAGGCCCTGCGGGTTGTCGCGGGTTCCCGATCGCGATGTTGCAGGTTCGATATGCGAAAATCGGCTTGCCGTCATGAAGTCAGTTGCGCATATGCATCCAGAAACCCAGCCGCGTCGCGAGAGCGTCGGCGTAGCGATCGGCAAGGTAGTGGTCGGCGGCGACGCTCCGGTCGTGGTGCAGTCGATGACCAATACAGATACGGCCGATATCGCGTCGACTGCGAGACAGGTCAGCGAGCTTGCGCGGGCGGGGTCCGAACTCGTGCGCATCACGGTCAATACGCCCGAAGCCGCGGCGGCGGTGCCGAAGATCCGCGAACGGCTCGACATGATGGGCGTCGAGGTGCCGCTGATCGGCGACTTTCATTACAACGGGCATCAACTGCTGGCCGACGAACCGGCCGCTGCGGTCGCGCTGGCCAAGTACCGCATCAATCCCGGCAATGTCGGCTTCGGACGCAAGCGCGACAGGCAGTTCGCGTCCATCATCGAGATCGCACTGGCGAACGCCAAGCCGGTACGCATCGGTGCCAACTGGGGCTCGCTCGACCAGTCGCTGCTGACGCGACTGATGGACGAAAACCACGCTCGTGCCGAACCATGGGACGCGGCTCGTGTCGCGCGCGAGGCCCTGATTGTTTCGGCGCTGGATTCGGCGGCGCGTGCCGAAGAACTGGGTTTAAGTCATGATCGTATCCTGTTGTCCTGCAAGGTTTCCGGGGTGCAGGAACTCATCGCGGTGTATCGCGATCTCGCTGCGCGTTGCGACTACGCCCTGCACCTGGGCCTGACCGAAGCCGGCATGGGCTCGAAGGGCATCGTCGCTTCGACTGCCGCGCTTGCGGTGCTGCTGCAGGAAGGGATCGGCGACACCATCCGCATCTCGCTGACACCCGAACCCGGCGAGTCGCGCACACGCGAGGTGATTGTCGCGCAGGAGCTGCTGCAGACCTTGGGTCTGCGCGCATTCACGCCGCTGGTCACCGCGTGTCCCGGTTGTGGTCGCACGACATCGGAATACTTTCAGGAACTCGCGAAAACCGTGCAGGAGCATGTGCGCGCGAAAATGCCCGAATGGCGCGTGCGCTACGATGGTGTCGAGAACCTGACGCTCGCGGTCATGGGGTGCGTGGTGAACGGACCGGGCGAATCCAAGCATGCCGATATCGGCATTTCGCTGCCCGGCACCGGCGAGACGCCGGTGGCGCCGGTGTTCATCGACGGCGAAAAGAGCGTGACCTTGCGTGGCGAGCACATCGCGCGCGATTTCGTTGCGATCGTCGAGGACTATGTGGCGCGCAGATATTCCACGCGCATTGACGCTTGACCGACTGAATCATTCCCGGGAACGCCGATGGCCAAGCAGGGCGAGATCGACTACATCGGCCGCATCGGTGCGGCCGGTGCCGAGCATGCGCAGGGCAAGCCGTTTTCCGATCCGCACTGCGGTGCGATGCTGGCGGACGTGGCGGCGCTGTTCATGGTGTTGCCGCCCCCGCCCGCGCGCGTGCTCGACCTCGGATGCGGCAGCGGCTGGACCAGCGTGTTTCTTGCGCGTCACGGTTATGCGGTGGTCGGTCAGGACATCGCCGCGGACATGATTGCGCTGGCCGAAGACAACCAGACGAGCGCCGGCGTCGCGACACTCGAGTTCGTGGTTTCCGACTACGAATCGCTGGGCTTCCACGACGAATTCGACGCGGCGTTGTTCTACGACGCGCTGCATCATGCCGAGGATCCGTCGGCGGCGCTGGCAAGCGCATACCGTGCGCTAAAGCCGGGCGGCATACTGGTGACGCTCGAACCCGGCAGCGGGCACGCACAAAGCGAGCTCGCGAAGCAGGCGATGCGCCAGTACGGCGTGACCGAGCGCGACATGCCGCCGCGGACCATCATCGATCTGGCCCGCAAGGTTGGCTTTCGCGCCTCGCGCATCCATCCGATGCCGAAGACGCTCGCAACGATCCAGTACCAGTTGCCGCGTTTGGCGCGCTGGCCCGCGTGGCTTGCCGATTTCGTGCGCTGGGTCGGGGTCGGATATCTGACGCTGGTGGCGAGGCGCCGGCGCGGCGGCATGGTGGTCCTGCGCAAGTAAGCGCAGGCGGTCCGCATACGGCGATCACGCGCCCCGTTATTCCGTTCTCGCCGGACGTCATCCGCGCAACAGCGCCATCATCGACTCCGGATAACGCGCGCCGGCCGCGGCATCGCGCGGAAAAACCGCGTCAATCGCCGAGAAATCGTCGTCGTCCAGGCGCACATCGAGCGCACCGAGATTCTCATCGAGATACGTGCGGTGTTTGGTGCCCGGAATCGGCACGATGTGCTCGCCTTGTGCGAGGACCCAGGCCAGCGCGAGCTGCGCCGGAGTGCAGCCCTTGTTTGCGGCCACGGATTTGACCCGCTCGACCAATGCCAGATTCCTCGCAAAGTTTTCGCCCTGGAAACGCGGCGAGTGACGCCGGTAGTCGTCCTCGTCGAAATCATCGGGGCTGCGGATGGCGCCGGTGAGGAATCCACGCCCGAGCGGGCTGTACGGCACAAAGCCGATGCCCAGCCGCTTGCAGGCATCGAGCACGCCGTCTTCCGGATCGCGTGTCCATAATGAGTATTCGCTTTGCACCGCGGTGATCGGATGCACGGCGTGTGCGCGTTCGAGTGTCCCCGCCGATGGTTCCGACAGACCCAGATGCAGCACTTTCCCGGCGCTGACCAGATCGGACATCGCGCCGACGGTCTCCTCGATCGGCGTGGCGCGATCGACGCGGTGCTGATAGTAGAGATCGATGTGATCGGTACCGAGTCGCTTGAGGCTCGCGTCGCAGGCCGAGCGCACGTAGTCGGGTCGGCCGTTTATGCCGCGTTTCGACGCGTCGTCCGGATCGCGCACGAAGCCGAACTTGGTGGCCAGGAACACTGCGTCGCGCCGGTTGCGGATCGCCTTGCCGACCAGTATCTCGTTGCTGTGCGGCCCGTAGACGTCGGCGGTGTCGAGAAAGTCGAGACCGGCATCCAGCGCGTGATGGATCAGCTTGATCGATTCGGCATCGTCGTGCGCGCCGTAAAACTCGCTCATGCCCATGCAACCCAGACCGAGGGCGGAGACGGAAGGGCCGTTCGGGCCGAGTGTGCGTTTTTTCATGGATCGTGTCTCCGGTTGATGAAGCAACGCGTCGCCTGATATCTGACTCGCAGCTTTACGGGTGCGTGGCCTTTACCCATCTTTACCGCGTGAACATGCATTCATACGGGCTTTCGGCGTCCAATGAACCAGCAACAATTCCATTACCACAACAGGAGTATCCTGATGCGCAAGACACTCACACTATCGATGATCCTGGCCACCGCCATCGGTGCCTCGTCGCTCGCATTCGCCACGCCCGGCGGCTCGGGCTTCGCTCATGGCGGCCATCGACATCACGGCATGATGGGGATGCGCGACCTGCACCAGGTCGATCTGACCGACGCCCAGCACGACACTATCAAACAAATGATGAAGCAGGGTTTTACGGCCATGAAACCGCGCATGCAGGCGCTCAGGCAGCAGCGCGACGCATTCGAAGCCATGACGCCGGACGCGGCCGGCTATCAGGATGCCGCGACCAGACTGGCGCAGGCCGAAGCGGATTTCACGCGGGAACGCGTGATGCAGCAGGCAACGATGCGCGCGCAGATCTATGGCGTCCTGACGGATGCGCAGAAGACCAAGCTGGCAAGCCTGCAGGCCCAGCACAAGGCGAAACGTGAGGCATGGAAGGCCAAGCACCGATCGCAGTCGAACGATGCGTCCTCGCAATAATCGCGTGAACCTTCATCGGTTCCCAACGGTCGCCGGCATTTTTCCGGCGACCGTTTTTTTTTGTGACCCGCCATATGTCACGCGCGATGTGTGCCATGAACGGCGTATCGTCGATCAACCGTCGTTCCGCGTCAGGGATTTGATCGTCTCGCGATAGCGCACCGCGATCGATTCCTCGTCATGGTGGCGGAAGTCGCGCACGCGCCACGCGCCTTCGACCATCACGTGCTTGACCAGCGGGGTGTTGCCGGCGAATACGAGGCAGTCGAGCATGCTGGCGGCAGCGTTGGCGGCCAGCAGCGGCGATTCGTCATCGAGCACGAGCAGATCGGCGCGCGCCGGCACCGCATCGTGGCCACCATCGACGGCGAAGACACCGGTCGGAACGCCGCACGCGCGCGCACCACCATCGAATGCCGCGGACCACAGTGTCGCACCGACGCTCGCGCCCGGTTCCGCCGAGATGTTGCGGTGGCGCAGGTTCAGGCGCTGGCCGTACTCGAGCCAGCGCAACTCCTCGACCGGTGAAACCGAGATATGGCTGTCCGAACCGATGCCGATCGCGCCGTTCGCGTCGCGCCACGCCTTGAGCGGGAAAATGCCGTCGCCGAGGTTCGCTTCCGTGGTCGGGCACAATCCGACCACGGCACCGGTTGCCGCAAGACGTCGAGTTTCCTCGTCGGTCAGATGGGTGGCATGCACGACGCACCAGCGCCGGTCGACCGGCATGTGATCGAGCAGCCATTCGACCGGCCGCGCGTTGCGGATGGCCAGACAATCCTGCACTTCACCGATCTGTTCGGCTATGTGGATGTGAATCGGGCTGCTGTGCGCCGTCTCGGATTCGAGCAGCGTCCGCATCGCATCCTCCGGGACCGCGCGCAGGGAATGGAACGCGACGCCGATGCGAAGGCCGGGTGATCGCATCGCACGCAATCGCTCGACCAGACGCAGATAGCCATCGAGGTCGAGTCCGAACCGCCGCTGGCGTTCGGACAGGGCGCGGCCGTCGAAACCTCCGGTCATGTACAACGTCGGCAGCAGCGTCAGACCGATACCGGTCTCTTCGGCCGCTTCGATCAGCGCCAGCGACATCACTGCAGGGTCGGCGTAGGGCGTGCCGTCCGGCTGCTGGTGCAGATAGTGGAATTCGCAAACGCGCGTGTAGCCGGCCTTGAGCATTTCGACGTACAGTTGTGCGGCGATCGCACGCAACGCGTCGGGGTCGATGCGTCCGGCGAACGCATACATGACCTCGCGCCAGGTCCAGAAATTGTCGACTTGCGCGGTGGGGTCCGCTGTGAGCGCTCCCCGGCCTTCGCCGGCACTGCCCGGCCGGCGTTCGGTCAGTCCCGCCATCGCGCGCTGGAATGCATGCGAATGCACATTCGGCATGCCCGGTATGACCCAGCGACCGATGATTTCGGCGTCGCCGCACGCGGCGTCCCTCGATAGGTCGGCGATGGTTCCGTCTGCGACGCGGATGCGCGTGTTGTGCACAAATCCTTGCGGCACCCATACGTGTTCGGCGAATAGCGTTCTCGAATCCGTGTTGTCGGCCATGCGGCGCTCTCCGGGGCGATTGCGCGAGGCTAGCGCCCGCGTGCGGCGATTGCCAGTCGGGGCGAATGACCCGATGGCGATGGTTGCGCGCCGTCATCGTCTCACGCCCACGCCGGTCCACGCACCGAGCGATCCACTTGGCACGCGCTGGCCGTTCGTGCTACCAGAGGACCGAACGAACTGCGCGCAAGCACTTTGCGCCGATTCGCATTGCCCGGTCGCCCGCCCGTCGAAGGAGACATCCATGAAATGCACGCCATTCGCGCAACGATGCTTGCGGCCTCTCGTCGACATCGGAGCCGGGCAGCGGCGGATATTGCCGGGCATCTTGCTTGCGATGCTGACGTTGCTCATCGGGATGCCGAACGCCGGCGCCGGGGTCAGTCGCGGCGCTCGTTACTCCGGCGCAACCTGGGCGTCGCGCTCGCCGGTGCTCGCGCAGCACGGCATGGCCGCAACCGAGCAACCGCTGGCTTCCCAGATCGCGGTCGATATCCTGAAGAAGGGCGGCAGCGCGGTGGACGCGGCGATCGCGGCCAACGCGGCGCTCGGCCTCATGGAGCCGGTGCTCAACGGCATCGGTGGCGACTGCTTCGCGATCGTGTGGGATCCGAAATCGAAACAGCTCTATGGCTACAACGGATCGGGGCCGGCGGCCAAGGGCCGCGACCTTGCGAAACTGAAGGCCGAGGTCAAGGCAGCGTATGCGAAAGCCGGAATGCCGCAGAAGGATCATATTCCGCCGGTCGGTTCACTGCCGGTCACGGTACCCGGAACCGTCGACGCGTGGTTCGCGTTGCACGAGAAGTTCGGCAAGCTGCCGATCGCGGACGATCTGGCGCCGACGATTGCCTACGCGACGAATGGCTTTCCGGTCACCCAACTGGTCGCGAAGTACTGGAAGGGCAACTTCGCCGCATTCGCGCGGCGCAAGGCCCTGATCGAGGAAAGCGCGAATGCGCGCAAGACCTATCTGATCGACGGCCATGCGCCCGCCGAGGGCGAGGTGTTTCGCAACCCCGATCTTGCGAACACGTTGTCGGTGATCGCCAAGGGTGGCCGCGACGCGTTCTACCAAGGTACGATCGCGCACACGATCGATGCGTACTTCAAGCGCATCGGCGGCGATCTGCGCTACGCGGATTTCGCCGGCTATCACGGCGAGTGGGTCACGCCGCAGGCGGTGAACTACCGCGGCTACGATGTCTACGAACTGCCGCCTAACGGGCAGGGGTTCGCCGCGCTGGAAATGCTCAACCTGATCAAGGGATTCGATCTGCAAAAGATGGGCGTCGGCAGTGCCGACGCGATCAACGTGATGCTCGAAGCCAAGCGCCTGGCGTACGAGGATCTGGCGAAGTATTACGCCGATCCGCGTTTCGTCGACGTGCCGATGAAGGGACTGCTTTCGGACGCCTACGCTGATCAGCGCCGCAATCTGATCCACGCGGGCAAGGCAAACCCCGACATCGGACCGGGCAATCCGAAGCGGTTCAACGGCGACACGACGTATTTCACGACGGCCGACAAGGACGGCATGATGGTGTCGATGATCCAGTCGAACTATCGCGGCATGGGCTCGGGCCTGGTCGCCGACGGTCTCGGTTTCATGTTCCAGGATCGCGGCGAATTGTTTTCGCTGAACCCGAAGGACGCCAACGTCTACGCGCCGGGCAAGCGCCCGTTCCACACGATCATCCCGGCCTTCGTGATGAAGGACGGCGCGCCTTGGATGTCATTCGGGCTGATGGGTGGCGACATGCAGCCGCAGGGACACGTGCAGGTACTGGTCAACCTGATCGACTTCGACATGAATGTGCAGGAAGCCGGCGACGCCGCGCGCTGGCGCCACTACGGCAACGCCGAGCCGACCGGCGAAGCCTCGCAGGGTATCGGCACGGTCGAGATGGAATCGGGCTTCGATCCCGCGGTGAAGGCCGAACTCGCGAAACGTGGCTACAGGATCGTCCCCGGCACCGGTGCATTCGGAGGTTACGAGGCCATTCGCTACGATGCGAAGCAGCACGTCTACCGGGGCGCGACCGAGATGCGCAAGGATGGCGAGGTGATTGGTTATTGAATCCACTCGGGACGTGAGGCCAACGTCGCTTGTTTCTTGCGCGATGTCGAGCGAACGCGGTGGCAACCGGCGAATGTGGCATGGCAGTGCAACGAGGTGGGCGATGCAAATGTGCAGCGGACCGACCGGGTATCCCGCAAGCTGTGGCAACGCATGCAAGCCATCGCTAAGCGTGTGCTAAGCGATCGTGACGCACTCTCGTCCTATAACAGCGCGGTGCGCGCCACCACCGGGAGGACGGCATGCGGTTGCTGCTGGTCGAAGATTCCGAACGGTTGCGCAAGACCCTTGAGCGCGGTCTCCATCGTGCCGGTTTCACCGTCGACGCGGCGGCGGACGGAATCCAGGCTTGCGGCTTCCTCGCAAGCTTTGCCTATGATTTGGTGATTCTGGACCTGATGCTGCCGCGGCTCGATGGTGCGGGTGTGCTGCGGGCATTGCCGGTGCGGGATCACCGGCCTCGTGTGCTTGTACTGTCCGCTCGCGATCAGGTTGCCGATCGCGTTCAGGCGCTGGACGCCGGTGCCGACGACTATCTGGTAAAGCCGTTTTCGTTCGACGAATTGCTTGCGCGCCTGCATGCCTTGTCGCGGAGGCCCGAGCAGGTCAACCAGCCATTTCTCGAACGCGGTGGCATTTCGCTCGATTCCAGAGCGCACAGCGTCACGATCAACGGGTGTCCATTGAAATTGACACCCCGCGAATTCGCGTTGCTGGAGTTGCTGTTGCGCAATCGAGGACGGATCTTCACGCGTAGTGCCATCCTGGAACGCATCGTTGGCAGCGATACTTCGGTATCCGACCGCAGCATTGAGGTGCTCGTGTTCAGCTTGCGCCGCAAACTCGATGCTGCCGGGTGCCGCAACGTGGTCGAGACTCGCCGTGGCGCCGGATACCTGATCCCGTGATGACGCCTGGACTGCTGTCGCTGCGGGCGAGAGTCAGCATTCTCGTTGCAATTGCCATTACCGGGGTGCTCTGCATCGCCGCGTGGGCGATCGATTTTCGAGTCGACGATGAGCTCGAAAACCGTTTCGACAAGGCGCTGGCGGCGCGCGTGGAGGCGCTGGCGGCGATGACGCATCGCGAGGCGAACGGTATCGAATTCGAGGCTGCCGACGCGACGCAACTTGTACAGGATCCGGGCGTGACGAGCTGGTACGCATTGGCTTGTGAAGGGAACATGATCAGTGCGAGCCCTGCGGACGCTGCAGCGCTGCTGCCAAGTGCTGCATCCACAACTGGAACGCCACGCATGCGAGATGTGCAGCCGGCCGGCCTCGGCCTTGCGCGACAGGCCACGCTTTCGTTTCGTCCCGAACCAGACGAGGGTTGGCGTTCCGGAATGCCCGCTCCGCAAGCCGAAAG
>JBAVZT010000137.1:0-2311 GCA_049588955.1 Rhodanobacteraceae bacterium
CCTTTGCCGTGCTGGGGGCCGGCACCGGCCTTGGAGTCGGCGCGCTGCTGCTGCGTGACGGGCGCGCCAAGGCGCTCCAGACCGAAGGCGGTCACATGAGCTTTGCGCCGCGCGACGCGGAGCAGATCGAACTTCTGCAGCGTCTCGCTGCGCGTTTCGGGCACGTATCGAACGAGCGCCTGTTGAGCGGCGGCGGGCTGGTAAACCTGTATACGGCGCTGGCCGATATCTCGGGGACGAAAGCCGAGCCGCTTGTGCCCGAAGACGTGACCAGGCGTGCCGACGCGCGCGCGGACGCGTTGTGTGTGCGCGCGGTCGACATTTTCTCCGAGGTACTCGGGGCGGTCGCCGGCGATCTCGTTCTCGGTTTCGGGGCATGGGATGGCGCCTACCTGACCGGGGGGCTGACGCCGTTGCTGCTGGCATGGATGGAGCGCGGCGGTTTGCGGGCGTGCTTCGAAGACAAGGGCCGCTATGCCGACAAGCTGCGCGCAGTTCCCTTGGTCGCTGTGCTCGACACCGACGCCGGTTTGCTCGGTGCCGCTGCCTGTGCGGTGATCGCGGCGGGTGGAAGGCTGGTGGATTGATCCTCGCAAGCGTGCTGCATGGCGTTTCGACTTTGCTCGCGGGTGCGAGCCAGTTCAGCGCGAACGCAAGGGATTGCTCTCTCGACTGACGCACAATACCTGTAAGGCAAACCCCGGAGAGGAAGAAACGTGTCCAGACGCCATCACGAACGTCACTCGACCGCTCGCATGGGCTGGCTGCGCGCGGCCGTGCTCGGTGCCAACGACGGCATCGTTTCGACTGCGAGTCTGGTGCTCGGCGTTGCCGCCGCACAGACCAGCGAACACGGCATCCTGATTGCCGGCGGCGCCGGTCTGGTGGCCGGCGCGATGTCGATGGCCGCCGGCGAATATGTCTCGGTGCATTCGCAGGCCGATAGCGAGCAGGCCGAGCTGCAGCGCGAGCGGCACGAACTGGCGACCAATATCGAGGGCGAGCACAAGGAACTGGCGGGAATCTACGTGGCGCGGGGACTGGATCCCGATCTGGCCACGCGGGTGGCCGAACAATTGATGGCTCACGACGCGCTCGATGCCCATGCGCGCGACGAACTCGGCCTTACCGAAACACTCCGGGCGCGACCGCTTCAGGCGGCCGGTTCTTCGGCGCTCAGCTTTGCGCTCGGCGCGGCATTGCCGTTGATCGTCGTCGCCCTCGCGCCGCCGGCGTGGCGGTCGCTGCTGGTCATCGGTCTTTCTCTGGCATATCTTGGCGTGCTCGGCGTCGCGGCGGCACGCTCCGGTGGTGCCAGCGTCGGTATCGGCGCGCTGCGCGTCACGTTCTGGGGTGCGCTGGCAATGCTGATCACCGCGGGTGTCGGCGCGCTGTTCGGAATTGGGGGCTAGGGACGCTCCGACCCCTTCAACGCAGGCGGCCCAGCGTGAAATGCGCGGGTGATGTCCAGAAGGCTCGCAGACTGCACCGTGCGTCTTGCCAAGGCAACCAGCCTTGGCTGCCGCATACCACCCTGCGAACCTCCCGGACACCAAGACGCCGTGCCGAATGGATCAGAGCATCCTTAACGCTCGAAGAGTCGGCTGCTGTCGGTCATGGCCTTGAACTCGAGTGCGTTTCCGCTCGGGTCGCGCACGAACATGGTTGCCTGTTCACCGGGCCGTCCACGATGGCGCACATGCGGATCGATCACGAATCCGATGCCACTCGCACGCAGACGTTCGGCGAGCGCTTGCCATTCGGCCATCGGCAGCACGACGCCGAAATGAGGAATCGGTACGTCGTCCCCGTCGAGGGTGTTCGATGCGCGCGGCCGCGCGTTTTCCGAAACCAGGTGCGCGACGATCTGATGCCCGTGAAAATCGAAATCGATCCATTGTTCGCTGGCGCGTCCCTCGGGACATCCGAGGATCCCGCCGTAGAACGCGCGCGCCTCGGAAAGCGAGGTAACCGCGAAAGCGAGATGGAAAGGTGGCAGCTTGTTTCCCATGGGCAACTCCCGGTGAGGGCAGGGCGTCGTTCGCAGACGCCCGCCTTGCGGTGTCTTTCCCGGACGCAGCGTACGTCATCGCTGATCGTATCGCGTCCGCCCGGACGGCGCCGAAGGCGGGCAGGCGAAGTGCGTGCTTCGACTTTGTGCTTTACGCTCGGTACGGAGGAGCAATCGTTAATTGAGCACGGCTTCGACGGGCAAGGTATCGCGATGCAGGGAGATTGTGGAAATCGGTTCGATTTTGGCGGACTTCCCGACGGCGCTCATGGTATCGATCTGCCCGGCACCCGCCGTGCC
>JBAVZT010000138.1:0-5967 GCA_049588955.1 Rhodanobacteraceae bacterium
TCGGGATCGTAGCCGCGCGGCGGGCGCGTCAATTGCTCGCCCCACAACGCGAAGCGCGACTGGAACGCCTTGCGATGCACCGCGCGCTTCCACGCGGCCGGGTTGTCGGCGAGAAATTCCCTGATGCGCTTGAGCGTCGGTGATTCCGGGTGCCACAGGCCAGCGCCGACGAAACAGCCGTGCGGTTCGATGTGCAGATAGAACGACGGCGCCGCGACTTCGCGCCGCCTTTCGTGGAAGAAGCGCGCGCTCGCCCAGGTCTTGTACGGCCGCTTGTCCTTGCGAAAGCGCGTATCGCGATGGATGCGGAACAACGAGCCGCCCTGGGTGCGCGGATCGGCGCGGTAATGCGCGCTGATCCTGACCAGCGGCATCTGCATGTCGGTGATGAGTCGCACGAACGGTTCACGCACGACGTCCTCGTAGCGTTGCTTGTTGGCGTTGAACCACGACCGGTTGTTGTGCGTTGCGAGTTCGCGCAGGAAACGGAAAGTCGCACGAGTGAAGTAGCTTGGTCTTGTCATGATGACTCGTCTGCGTGTTGATCGATTGCCCGGACTGCGATCGTGCACGAACGATGCTGCAATGCTGCGTCACGTCGTAGGATGGGTTGAGCTTGGCGAAACCCATCGCGTCGCAGCGAAACCCATCGCGGCGAGGCCCTACCGCATGGGTATCGCTGCGCTCAACCCATCCTACAAAATCCGATGCATGGCAGGCGCGCTACGCAAGACCGCGGCCCCAGACTTCGAGTGCGTCGAGCAGAGGCAGTTTGTCCGCTGCGGTGAGCGGATCGGCGCGCAGCGCCGCGATGATTGCGAAGTATTGATCGAGTGTCAGCGTCGTCAGCGCTGTTTCGACCTCCAGACGGCGGCGTTTGAATGCGATCCAGCGCGATTGCTCGTCGGCATCCAGTGTTTCCGGCCAGTTCCGTGCGCGGTAGCGAAACAGCAGCTCCGGATAGCGCGCATCGTGGAACGGGAAATCGTGCAGGCCCAGTTGTGCGGGAGGTGTTGCGCGGATTTCGCGCATGAGCCGCTTGTCGGCGTCGTCGGCAAATCCCGTGTACAACGCGAGTTCCGGATCAAGCGACGCTTGATCCGCTTCGCCCCGTCCGAATACCTGGCGCAATTTTTCGGCGAGGCCATCGGCGCTGCGCAGCCGCTCCAGATGGGCAAGGGAACGTTCGACATCGAGTCCGATGCGCGCGCAGTCCACGCCGCGCAACGCCGACAGCGGTGCCAGCGCGGGCGCCTGGTTGGTGCGGATCAATTTCAGCGGAATGCGCTCGATATCGTCAGGCAGGTCGGCGCGCGCGGTGAACACGCGATCGGCAATCTCATCGGCATCGAGTGCGATCCAGTCGCCCGGATCGGTTGCAAGGTCATAGGCGATGACGGCATGGTTCTGGTCCGGATGGGTCGCGATCGGCGCGACAATGGCAAGGCAGCCGCGCTCGGCCGGATAGCGCGAGGAAACGTGGATGACCGGCGTCATGCGCGCGATATCGAGCAGCGCGAGCGCCTGCAGTTTGCGCCGTCCGGCGAAGTTGTACACCCACAGGCGCGGTTGACGTGCGCGAATCAGCCGTGCCAGTGCAAGCGTCGTCTCGACATCGGACAGCGCATCGTGCGCGCGGTCTTGCCGCAGATGGTTCGCGCTCGCGAGATCTTCCAGGCGGAAGCTGGGCGATCCATCGGCGCGCTGCGGCCATTCGATGCCGTCCGGTCGCAGTGCGTAGCACATGCGCGCCAGATCGATCATATCCCAGCGCGAATTGCCGTCCTTCCATTCGCGTTCGTAGGGCTCGTGGAAATTGCGATACAGCAGGTTGCGGGTGAAGGCATCATCGAATCGCAGCGAGTTGTAGCCGACGCTGCAGGTGCCTGGCACGGCCAACTGCGCATGGACGCATGCGGCGAATTCGGCTTCGATCACACCCTTGCGTTCGGCCTGCTGCGGCGTGATGCCGGTCAGCAGACATGCCCCCGGATGCGGCAACACGTCGGGCGCCGGCTTGCAATGGAACATGACCGGCTCGCCCAGCGGCTCGAGTCCCATGGTGGTGCGCAAACCCGCGAACTGGACCGGACGATCGCGTCTGGCATCGGTGCCGGTCGTCTCGTAGTCATGCCACAGGAAGGTGTCCGCGGCGCAGGTGGGGGCATCATGCATCCCGCCGGAGCATACGATGAAAGTTGGCGATCCGTGCCGCACTGGCGAATAATCGGCCCATGACGAACCTGGAGGACGGGATGCCCCCCGCCATGCCGAATGCGCGCCACGAAGACAATCTGATCTGGATCGATCTGGAGATGACCGGTCTCGACCCGGTACACGACGAGATCCTCGAGATCGCCGCGGTCGTTACCGATCGCGATCTCAACATTCTGGCCGAAGGACCGGAATTCGCGATCCACCAGCCGCTCGACCGGCTCGAAGCGATGGACGAATGGAATCGCAATCAGCACACCAAGTCCGGGCTTTGGCAGCGCGTGCTCGATTCCAGCGTCGACCTGGCGACCGCCGAAGCGGTCACGGTCGAATTCCTTTCCCAGTGGCTGCCGCCGAACAAGTCGCCGATGTGCGGCAGCTCGATCTGCCAGGACCGGCGTTTCCTGTATCGGCTGATGCCGCGGCTCGAGCGCTATTTCCACTATCGCAACCTCGACGTGTCGACGCTCAAGGAGCTCGCGCGCCGCTGGGCGCCCGAGGTCGCGCGCGGGTTCAGCAAGGAGTCGGCGCATACGGCGCTGAGCGACATTCATGACTCGATCGCGGAACTGAGTTATTACCGCCTGTTCATGGGCCAGCTTGCCGGCACCGTCGAGGCGCCGTGATCGCCATGCCGGGCCGATTTGAATTCATTGTCGCGATTCCCGCGCGTTACGCGTCCACGCGCCTCCCGGGCAAGCCGTTGCGATCGATTGCGGGTGTGCCGATGATCGTGCATGTCGCGCGACGCGCGCTGGTCGCGGGCGCGATCGAAGTGGTCGTTGCCACCGACGATGTGCGTATCGGAGAGGCGCTGCGCGCGGAAAGCGTGCGCGTCGTCATGACCCGCGCCGATCATGAATCCGGCAGCGAGCGGCTGGCCGAGTGCGCCGGTGCTCTCGATTGGCCGGATGAGACGATTGTGGTGAATCTGCAGGGCGACGAACCGTTTGCGCCGGCCAGCGGTATTCGCGCGGTGGCCGAAGCGTTGGCGCGAGGAGACGCGCCGATGGCGACATTGGCGACGCCGTTGATATCGGCTGCGCAGCTGATCGACCCGAACTGTGTCAAGGTCGTTTGCGACGGCGCCGGTCGCGCGCTGTATTTCAGCCGAGCTCCGCTGCCGTGGGCGCGCGACGCGTTCGCGCGCAACCGCGATCTTCTGCCCGACGCCGTGCCGTTTCTGCGCCACATCGGAATCTACGCGTATCGCGCCGGCTTTCTGAAGCGCCTGGCCGCTTTGCCCTCGCTGCCGCTGGAGCGAGCCGAATCGCTCGAACAATTGCGTGCGCTCGAACATGGGCATGCGATCACGGTCCGAACGGCGCCCGAGCCGTTTCCGCCCGGGATCGACACGGCCGAGGATCTCGCACGCGCCGAACGCGCGCTGACGGAAGCGCCGGCGTGAGCGGAATGCTGTTCATCTGCACCGGCAATATCTGCCGCTCGCCAACGGTCGAAGCGGTGGCACGTGTCGAATTCGCGCGCGCCGGGCTCGATATCGAGGTCGCCTCGGCCGGCACCGAAAATTATCACGTCGGTCAGCAAGCGGATCGCCGCGCGATTGCAGTGGCCGAGGCAGCGGGCTATCCGATGTCGGCACATCGCGCGCGTCAGGTGTGCGCCGCCGATTTCGACCGGTTCGATCTGTTGCTGGCGATGGACCGGGCCAACCTGCGCGCGCTGAATCGATCGCACGGGACGGCCGGTGCCGACTGCGTCGCGTTGTTTCTGGAATATGCAGGCATCGATACGGTCGAGTTGCCTGATCCGTACTACGGCGAACGGCGTGACTTCGAACTGGCCCTGGATCTCGCGCGCCGTGGCGTCGCGGTCATTATCGAGCGTTTGCAAGCGTCTTCCGCCGGCTTGCCGACGTCAGCGCAGCATTGAACTCGTGGCTGCCCGGCAACCCAGGACGGCAGGTCGCGGCGACGCATCGGCACGATTCGATGGCAAGCGTTTCGTCAGCACGCTGAGCGGTGCGCCGGGCGTCTATCGCATGTTCGGGGCACGGGACGAGTTGCTGTATGTCGGCAAGGCCGGCAATCTCAGGAAACGTGTCGGTAGCTATTTTCTCAAGCCGCGCATGGAACCGCGCATTGCGGCGATGGTCGCGCAGATTGCGCGCGTCGAAACCACGGTCACGCGCACCGAAGCCGAGGCGTTGCTGCTCGAAGCGCAGATCATCAAGGCTCAAAAGCCGCGTTACAACATCCTGCTGAGGGACGACAAGAGCTATCCGTATATCCATCTGACCGCCGGGGACTTCCCGCGGCTGGCCTTCCATCGCGGCGCGCTGTCGGGCAAGGGGCGTTATTTCGGGCCGTTTCCGAGCGCCGGCGCGGTGCGCGAGAGTCTCAACCTGATCCAGAAGCTCTTCAAGATCCGCAACTGCAAGGACAGCTTTTTCCACAATCGTTCGCGCCCTTGCCTGCAATACCAGATCCATCGCTGCACGGCGCCGTGCGTCGGCCTGGTTTCGGTCGAGGAATATGCCGAGAACGTGCGCCATGCCGCGATGTTTCTCGACGGGCACAGCAACACGGTCGCGGACGAATTGGCAGCGACCATGGAGCGTGCAAGCGGCGCGCTCGAGTTCGAGCGTGCCGCTCAGGTGCGCGACCGCATCACCGCACTCAAGCGCATCCAGGCCAATCACTATGTGCAGGGTGCGAGCCGCGACATGGATGTGATCGCCTGCGCCATCGACAACGGTGCGGCTTGCGTGAGCGTGATGTTTTTCCGCAACGGCATCAGCCTTGGGTCGCACGATTTTTTTCCACGGCTGAATCTCGATGTGGACGAAGGCGCCGTGATCGGCTCTTTCGTGGGTCAGTACTATCTGCATCGACCGATACCTCGCGAAATCATCGTGAGCCATGCGCCCGTGGACATTGCGCTGCTGGCCGAAGCTCTGGCCGGCAGCGCGGGCCATGCGATCGAAATCATGGCAAGCGTGCGCGGCGATCGCGCGCGTCTTCTGGATCTGGCGCGCAAGCACGCCGCAGCCGCTCTGGCGTCGCGGCTGGCCAGCCGGCAGACGCTGCTGACACGTTTCGAGGCGCTGCGCGGTCTGCTTGGACTCGACGAGGTGCCCGCGCGCATCGAGTGCTTCGATATCAGTCACACGCTCGGTGAGGCGACCGTGGCGTCGTGTGTCGTGTTCGGCCCGGAGGGTCCGGAAAAATCCCAATACCGGCGCTTCAACATCAGTGGCATCGAACCCGGCGACGACTATGCGGCGATGCGCCAGGCACTCGATCGTCGCTATCGGCGCATCCAGGCGGGCGAAGGCCATGTTCCCGATCTGCTGCTGATCGATGGCGGCAAGGGGCAGGTCCGCCAGGCGCTCGATGCGCTGCGCGAGCTTGGCGTCAACGGCGTGCAGGTGGTCGGTGTCGCCAAGGGCGAGGGGCGCCGCGCCGGCGATGAGAACCTGATCCTCGGCGACTCCGGACGCAGCCTGTGGCCGGGCCCGGAATCGCCGGCCTCGCATCTGATCCAGAGCATTCGCGACGAGGCACATCGTTTTGCGATCACGGGCCATCGCGGTCGCCGCGAGAAAGCGCGGCAGGCCAGCAGTCTCGAGGAAATCGCCGGGGTCGGCGCGCGCCGGCGTGCCGAGTTGCTGCGGCATTTCGGCGGATTGAACGGCGTTGCCGCGGCAGGTGTCGAGGAGTTGATGCGGGTCAAGGGCATCAGCCGCGAAATCGGCGAACGCATATACTCGGCCTTTCACGGATGATGCGT
>JBAVZT010000139.1:0-3382 GCA_049588955.1 Rhodanobacteraceae bacterium
GGGCGTGCGGCGGCATTTTCGGCGAAAGCTACGCGAGCGCCGGCGCGGTTGCCAACGTGATTCCGGTCGACGTCGTCGTACCCGGCTGCCCACCATCGCCGGTCGCATTGCTGCGCGGCATACTTGCCGCCGTGCAGTCGGCCTAGGGGGACCCGGCGCAAGCGACAGAGCGCTCCCGAAGGACGAAGGAGCACGAAGACGAAATGCGACAAGGAACGCTCGACCCTCGTCCTGGTCTCCTTGCCTTTGCTGGTTCGACTCTTGCCCTTCGGGAACCGCTGCGCTCGAGCGGCAGGGGGTGGTGCTGCTGATACCGCTATGATGACCCGATGCCGCGTCGGAAACCCACTGTCACCGCCGAACTTTTCAACGAGCCTTCGCATCTGAAACCGCTGGCCGAGCGCATGCGCCCGCAGGCGCTCGACGAGATCGTCGGCCAGACGCGCCTGCTCGATCCGGGCACGCCGTTGCGCCGCTCGATCGAATCGGGACATGTGTATTCGATGGTGCTATGGGGGCCTCCGGGCTGCGGAAAGACGACCCTGGCGCTTCTGCTCGCCAAGTATGCCGATGCGAAGTTCGTCGCGATATCGGCCGTGTTGACGGGCCTGCCGGACGTGCGCGCGGCGCTCGCGGATGCCGCAGCGCAATTTGCGCAGGGTCTGCGCACGGTCTTGTTCGTCGACGAGGTTCATCGCTTCAACAAGGCGCAGCAGGATGCGTTTCTGCCCGCAATCGAGAAGGGCGTGATCCTGTTCGTCGGCGCGACCACGGAAAATCCTTCGTTCGAACTCAACTCGGCACTGCTCTCGCGCTGCCGCGTGCATGTCATGGATGCGGTCGGCGCCGCTGCGATCGTCGCGGCGTTGCGGCGTGCGCTGGCAGATCGCGAACGCGGGCTGGGCGCACTTGACTTGAGCGTCGAAGATGACGCGCTCGCATCGATCGCAAGCGCCGCTGATGGCGATGTGCGCCGCGCGTTGACGCTGCTTGAAATCGCGGCGGAGCTCGCCACCGACGGACGCATCGACGCCACCACGCTGACCCAGGTTCTGGCCGATCGCAGCCGCCGCTTCGACAAGGGAGGCGAGCAATTCTACGATCAGATATCCGCTCTGCACAAGTCGGTGCGCTCGTCCGATCCCGATGCAGCGGTGTACTGGTTCGCGCGCATGCTCGATGGCGGCTGCGATCCGAGCTATCTTGCCCGGCGCCTCACACGCATGGCGATCGAGGATATCGGGCTGGCCGATCCGCGCGCGCTCACGCTGGCACTCGAAGCATGGGATACCTACGAGCGTCTCGGCAGCCCGGAAGGCGATCTCGCACTTGCCGAGGTCGCGGTGTATCTCGCCGTCGCGGCGAAGAGCACCGCCGTTTACTCGGCTCTCGGTCAGGCGCGAACGGATATCCGCGAAACCGGAACGCTTGCGGTTCCCGTGCATCTTCGCAATGCGCCGACCTCGTTGATGAAGGACCTCGGTTACGGCAAAGGCTATAAATACGATCCGCACGTCGAAGGCGGCGTGGCACTCGATCAGCAATGCCTGCCCGACGAACTGGTCGGCCGCATCTACTACGAGCCCACGTCGAACGGCCTCGAGGAGCGCGTGCGCAGTCGGCTCGATGCATTGCGGGCAGCGCGTGGCGCGGCGTTGGCTGCGAAGAAGACTTCTCGCGAAAATTGACGCAGGGCGTTTGAACCGGCCGGTTGCCAAAGCATGCGCAGGGGCGGGATCGTGGTGGATGGGTGTTGCACGCTGGCCGCAAAAACTGCGTTGTCCGTTTGCGCACCTCCTTCGGCACCGCGATAATTGCGCGCCGTAACCGCCTTTCCTCCCGGATACCCATTCCCATGCTCGATCCCGCACTGCTGCGCGGACATCTGGACGTCGTCGCTGCACGATTGCAGGCGCGTGGCTATGCGCTCGATCGCGCCGCGCTCGAATCGCTCGAAGCCGAGCGCAAGCAGGTGCAGGGCGAAACCCAGGAATTGCAGAACATCCGCAATACCCGTTCGAAGGCGATCGGCGTCGCCAAGGGCAAGGGTGAGGATACGAGTGCGCTCATGGCCGAAGTCGCCGACATCGGCGCGCGCTTGAAATCCAACGAACAGCAGCTCGGTGACGTGCAACGCAAGCTGACCGACATCGCCTTGGGCATACCGAACCTGGCCGACGAATCGGTGCCGGTCGGCAGGGACGAGAGCGAGAACGTCGAGATCAGCCGCTGGGGTGATCCGCGCATATTCGACTTCACGGCGAAGGATCACGTCGGACTCGGTGCGCGTCACGGCTGGCTCGACAGCGAGACGGCGGCGAAACTGTCCGGCGCGCGCTTTACCGTGCTGCGCGGCGACCTTGCGCGCCTGCATCGTGCGCTCGCGCAGTTCATGCTCGATCTGCACACCGGATCGCATGGATACCTCGAATGCAACGTGCCGCTGCTGGTCAACGCCGATGCATTAACCGGCACCGGGCAGTTGCCCAAGTTCGAGGAAGATCTTTTTGCAACCGATCTTGCGGATGCGAAGCGCTACCTGATTCCGACTGCCGAGGTTCCTCTGACCAATCTGGTACGCGACGAGATCGTCAATGACACCGAATTGCCAATGCGCCTGACGGCCCATTCGATGTGCTTTCGCGCCGAAGCGGGCAGCTACGGCAAGGACGTGCGCGGCATGATCCGCCAGCATCAGTTCGAGAAGGTCGAACTGGTCAGCATCGTGCGGCCGGCCGAAAGCGCCGACGAACACGAACGCATGACGCGTTGCGCCGAGGCGGTGCTCGAAGCGCTCGAATTGCCTTACCGGCGCATGTTGCTGTGCACAGGCGACATGGGTTTCGCCGCAGCCAAGACCTACGATCTCGAAGTCTGGTTGCCTTCGCAGAATTGCTATCGCGAGATTTCGTCCTGCTCGAACTGCACCGATTTCCAGGCGCGCCGCATGCAGGCGCGTTGGCGCAATCCGAAAACCGGCAAACCCGAATTTGTCCACACCTTGAATGGTTCTGGCGTCGCGATCGGCCGCGCGCTCGTCGCCGTCATGGAAAACTATCAGCAAGCCAACGGTTCGATTACCGTGCCAAGAGCGCTGCACCGCTACATGGGTGGATCGGCGACAATTGAGTGATCAGCGCGGCACCTGCCACCGGCAATTTTGAAGGTTGAATCAGCGGAGAGGTGGCCGAGCGGTTCAAGGCACCGGTCTTGACTGCGGAGGCAGGGACGCCGGAGCGAACATCGGCGCAGCCGATGGCCCGAAGGGCGAAGGGCAGGATGCCCTGAGTCAAACCGGCGTGGTGGCGCGCGCGGCGCGCCATGGTGTACGGCATGCAAACAACGGAGAGGTGGCCGAGCGGTTCAAGGCACCGGTCTTGAC
>JBAVZT010000140.1:0-3894 GCA_049588955.1 Rhodanobacteraceae bacterium
GCCCAGGGCGAGTGCGGATCGGCACTGGCGGCCGCCGCCCGCCGCGTCGCAGCTTCCTCGTGCAGCAACCAGGCCGTCGCCGCGGCGAACAAGGCGGTCGGGTCGGCCTCGTCCGGCACGTCGACGAACTCGTCGAGATGGCGATCGAGATAGCCGGTATCGATGCTCCCTTCCACGATCGCCGGATGGCGCACCAGCCGTTCGAGGAAGGCGATATTCGATTTCGGTCCGACGATCTCGCATTCGGCCAGCGCTTCGCGCATGCGCAGCAGCGAAAGTTCGCGCGTCGCGTCCCAGGAGATCAGCTTCGCGATCATCGGATCGTAGAAGATCGTCACCATGTCGCCTTCGACGACGCCGGCGTCGATGCGCACGTGCGGCGACGGCGCGGGCAGCCGCAGACGTTCGAGCCGGCCCGATCCGGGCAGGAAGTTCTGTTCCGGATCCTCGGCATACAGGCGCACTTCGATCGCATGGCCGTTGGCCGGCGGCGTGCCGCTCCGCAGCAGCGAATCGGGCAGCGCTTCGCCGTCGGCCACGCGCAACTGCAGTTCCACGAGATCCAGTCCGAGCGTCATTTCGGTCACCGGATGCTCGACCTGGAGGCGTGTATTCATTTCCATGAAATGGAAATCGCCGACGCTTTGATCGGTTCCGGCGCCGACGATGAACTCCACCGTGCCGGCGCCCACGTAGTCGACCGCTTTCGCGGCGGCGACGGCCGCCGCGCCCATCGCCGCCCGACGTTCGGGCGACAGAAACAGCGACGGCGTTTCCTCGAGCACTTTCTGGTAGCGGCGTTGCGCCGAACACTCACGTTCGTTCAGGTGAATCGCATGGCCGTGCGTATCGCCGAATATCTGGAATTCGATGTGGCGCGGATGCTCGATGTAGCGTTCGAGAATCATGCGCGTATCGCCGAACGCGGATTTCGACTCGCGTTGCGCCGAAGCGAGCGCGTCGCCGAATTCCTTCTCGGTGCGGACGATGCGCATGCCCTTGCCGCCGCCGCCGGCCGCGGCCTTGATCATGAGCGGAAAACCGGTCTTGCGCGCTGCGGCCAGCAACACCGCTTCGTCCTGGTCTTCGCCGTGATAGCCGGGCACCAGCGGCACGCCGTGCCTTTCCATCAGCGCCTTGGCCTCGGCCTTCGAGCCCATCGCCTCGATGCTTTCCGGCGCCGGGCCGATGAAGACGATACCGGCCTCGCGGCAGGCGCGCGCGAAGCCCGCGTTTTCGGACAGGAAGCCGTAACCGGGATGGATCGCCTGTGCGCCGGACTTGCGCGCGACGTCGAGTATGACATCGCCGCGCAGATACGATTCCGCAGGCCGCGGGCCGCCGATCGGGAAAGCGACATCGGCCCTGCGCACATGTTGTGCGTCGGCATCGGCTTGCGAATACACCGCCACGCTTCGGATGCCGAGTCTGCGGCAGGTGCGCACGACGCGGCAGGCGATTTCGCCGCGGTTGGCGATCAGGATCGTGTCGAACACTACTCGCCTTCCCAGTAGTCGCGCGCGTCATCGCGACGCGCGAGATGGCGCAGTCGCTGCACGCTTCCGTCGGCGTTGGTGCCGAGTTCCGCGTAAACGCCGAATTTGCCGGAATCCGGATAGTCGCAGATCTCCAGCGGCGCGAGTGTGGACACTGCGAGATAGCGCATTTCGACGCTGCCCGTATTGAGGATCTGGTGGGCCGTTTCGGGACCGCCGGTCGGGCAGGCAATGATGTCGCCACGGCGCACCGGATAACGCGCGGCGCCGATGCGCACTTCTCCGCTGCCTTCGAGGATGAAGAACATTTCCTCTTCGGCGCGATGGCTGTGGAACGGACAGCTGCGCTTGCCCGGCGCGACCACGGTAACGTTGTAGCCCAGTTTGCGCGCGCCGATGCGGCTGGCAATTTCACCGCAGCGCAAATCGTAACTTGCGGCGGATTCGCCCACAGGCTGGCGATCCGGGTCGGCCGGGCGCACCTCGACATCGGCAATATTGAGGATCGGATGTGTCATGCATCGTCCCCCGGATCATTCGTGCGCATGGCATGCCGCCTCGATGTTGTGGATCGAGTACGAACGCGCCGTCGCAGCGCGCATGATAACGGGGCCGCGCGCAGCGCCGTCGCTGATCCGGAGTGGTGGTCGCTGCACCTTGCCGAAGCTGGGGCCCTCGTTGCCGCCGTTCTGCTCGCGCGTCGTGGACATCAGGCGCGCGCAGCCGAGCGGTGCCGGCGCGGCAGCGTGGAACGCACGGCTGCGCGGACAACTCGATACGGCGAAATCGACATGATCGGTCACTGTGTCTGCTCCTTCACCCAGGCCGGCGCACGCTTTTCGAGGAACGCGGTCAGCCCTTCCTGCCCTTCGGCGGAGACGCGCAAGCGAGCGATCAATTCGGCGTTGACCGCATCGCGGCGCTCGGCGGATTCCGGGGTCAGGCCGTCGCAGAGAGCGAGTGTCTTTGCCTGCGCCTGTGCGACCGGTCCGCCCTTGGCCAGAAAATGCAGGGTGCGTTCGATGGCCGCATCGAGTTCGTCGGCGGCGACGCAACCGTGCAACAGCCCGATCCGGGCCGCTTCGGCTGCATCGAACACTTCGCCGCTGACATACAGCCTGCGCGCTTGCCGCATGCCGATCGCCGCCGACACATAGGGCGAGATGACCGCAGGCACAAGACCCAGTTTGACTTCGCTCAGCGAGAACTTCGCGGTATCGATGCCGATCGCGATGTCGCAGCAGGCAATCAGCCCGACGCCGCCGCCGTAGGCGGAGCCGTTGACGCGTGCGACGGTCGGTTTGGACAGGAAGTTCAGCTTGCGCATCAGCGCCGCGAGACGCAACGAATCCTCGCGGTTGGTCGCTTCGTCGGCGTCCGCCATCGAGCGCATCCAGTTCAGATCGGCACCGGCCGAGAACGTCGCACCGGCGCCGGTCAGCACGACCGCGCGCACGGTCTCGTCGCATTCCAGTTCGGCCAATGACCCGGCCAGCTCGGCAATCAACGCGTCATCGAACGCATTGTGGGTTTGCGGCCGGTTAAGCGTGATCCGGGCGACCGCGGCGTGGCGGCTGACCTCGATGCTTGCGGACAAGGGACCATTCCGTTGCGTATCAGCGCAACATCATAAGCGCTGCGCGGGCCCGTGCCGATACGTGCCGATATGTGCACGGAGCGGATGCGGCCGGCGGCCCGTGTCACGGTACTTGCGAACAGATCACAAAGCGCTGATCATGCGCGGATAAGAATCGTTCTCACTTGGAGGGTCCATGTCACGCAGGCTTCATGCGGTCTTGACGGTCTTTTGGCTGCTGGCCGCGAGCTGTTATGCAAGCGCGGCGTTCGCGAAGAAACATCCTCACGCGTCGTCGGACGCGCAGCAGTCGGCCATGGCGGCCGAAATCGCCGCGCTCAGGAGCCAGGTGGCGCAGCTGCAAGCGCGCGTGCCGGCGCCGGAACTCGGCCATCAAATGCTGCAACTTCAGATACGCCACGATCGACTCTGGTGGGCGGGGCAGGCCGGCAACTGGACGCTGGCCTATTTCATGACCGGCGAGATCGACGAGGCACTGCGCGGCGTCGAGCAGACCAACGGCGAGGCGGCCGAACTGCAACCGCAAAAGTTGTCCCAGGTGATGCCGTCGATCATGGATCCCGCGATCAAGGAAATGCAGGCGGCGCTGGCCAGGCAGGACAAGGGCGAATTCGAGAAGGCCTTTGACAACCTTTCGGCCGCATGCACGGCGTGCCATCAGGTCGCCGGCAACCCGTTTCTGGTTATCCAGCGGCCCATGACGCCGCTGCTGGACAATCTTCGCTACGCGCCGGCTGCCGCGGCGGCAAAGCAGCCCTGATCGCAAACTATCCGAAGACGGAAATCGCAGGCCCGCAGGGG
>JBAVZT010000141.1:0-18133 GCA_049588955.1 Rhodanobacteraceae bacterium
TTTTCGGCTATTTCCTTGTCGGTGCATTCGAAGCAAGCCAGCGCGCCGTAGATACGCGGCTCGGGCAGCGAGGGATCGCGCCGCCAGGCCTGGAGCATGAGATCGCGGGTCTCGACGGCGTCGCCCTGCTGCCAGCGCAGCAGGCCCAGATTGGCCAGCATCCCCGCATCGTCGGGACGCAACGCAAGCGACGCGCGATAGGCCTGCTCGGCTCCGTCCAGGTCGCCGACCGCGCGCAGGACGTTCCCAAGATTGTTGCGGTGACCCGGTTCGTCGGACTCAAGCTCGATCAGGCGCCGGTACAGATCAGCCGCCTCGCGAGGGCGATTCTGCATATCGAGTGCCAGTGCCAGCAGGTTCAAGGCTTCGGTATCGGTTGCACGCGAATCCAGGCGTGTGCGAGCCGCCTGCTCGGCATCGCGCGCGCGGCCGGACTTGAGTGCGGCGACTATCGAGGGCGTTGATTGCTCGATCATGCGGAATTTGTGCTGCTGCACACCGTGGCCTTGTACGCCTACAAAGGAGCCAAATGGTCAGGGATACGCAAGGCGAATCCCTCTTGGTGGTGATGACGCCAAAAAAAACCGCGCGGCTTTGCGGCCGCGCGGCAAGGATGACACAACAACCGGCTGGATCAGAACTTCACAGTCGCTCGCGCGAAGTAGAAACGCCCGACCGTGTCGTAGGTACGCACATCGGTGTTCGCGTTGGTCACGACGTTCTGATAGAAGAACGGCGGCAGCTTGTTGAACGCGTTGTCGATACCGATCTGGAACTTGGTGTTGATCGGCTCGACCGTGTAGCCGAAGGTGAAGTCGTGGTAAGTCACCGCGCCGATATGGCGCACGAACCCCGGAATTCCGCCGTCGGCCGACAGGCCCTGCGACAGATCGGGGCTGCCGATCTTCACATTGCCGATGTAGCGCACACGCCAGCTGGCCTCGAACGGGCCAAGCGTCCAGTCCAGATGCCCCAGCCCGCGCACGCGCGGGAAGTTGCCGAACTGATTGCTGAATACACCCGCATTGTGCAGCGTCGCCGCACCCGCACCCGGGGAGTTGTTGAACGTCTTGATGTAGGTGCCTTCGACGCCAATCGCGAAGTTACCCGGATCGTGACCGAACATGTTGAACTGCGGCAACCGGTAAGTGAAGCCAAAGTCGACGCCCGAGGTATCGAGGCGGCCGAGATTGACGGTCGGTTCCTTGATCTGGTCGATCTGGCCGTCCGGACGGCGCGTGATGAATGCGCAGAACGGGCTGGTACCGTCGTTGTAGCAGATATTCGCGACATTCTGCGCGGTGATACCGGTGATGGTATCGGTCAGGTAAATGCGGTAGATATCCGTATTGACCGACAGGCCCGGCAGCCAGCTCGGGTCATACACCACGCCGAAATCAAAGCTCTTGCCGCTCTCGGGCTTCAGCGAGAATCCCGCCGCAACCGCGCCCGACGCAATGCCATTGGTCTGGAAATTCGGCGGCTGCGCGATGCCGCCCGGCGGAATATTGGTTGCACCGGTCGGTACGCCGCAGGCCGCCTCGTGCGCACCCGGCGAGATGTAGCCGACGCACGGATCCTGGAAGGTCGCCGCATCGTTGAACGCACCGGCGAACAACTCGCTGGTGTTCGGCGCACGGAACACTTCCGACACCGTTCCGCGCAGCAGCAGATCCTCGATCGGACGCCATTCCACCGCCAGCTTGGAGTT
Organism: Rhodanobacteraceae bacterium; assembly: GCA_049588955.1. GTDB lineage: Bacteria > Pseudomonadota > Gammaproteobacteria > Xanthomonadales > Rhodanobacteraceae > Dokdonella_A. Next base: position 1,712 of record JBAVZT010000141.1, read on the forward strand.
GGTGGTGTTGCCGCCCGGATCGATCTTCGAATAGCGCGTACCGATATCGACATTCAACGCATGGAAGAACGGCACGTCCTTGAGGATCGGGATCAGCACCTCGGCATAGGCTTCCTTGGTCGTGGTATTGCCGTTCAGCGCCGTGCCGCAGGCGGTGCCGAGATCGCAAGTGCCGGTGGCAAGATCCAGCACCAGGGTCGAATCGAGCTTGAAGTTCGCGTACGTCTTGCGATAGAGCGCACCGACCGCGAGGCTGACCGCGCCGGCGGGCAGATCAAACAACTCGCCGGTCGTATTGATACTGGCTTCGCGCTGGATCGTCGTGAACTTGGTGAACGGCGCCGACTGCGCGGCGAGGAACTGCGCAACCGAATTCGGATCGTCCTGCACGAAGATATTGAGCGGCACGCAACCTGGGATGGCCGATGTCGGATCGTTGATGTCGCGAAGACAGGTCGGTACGCCGCCAATGATCGCCGACGGACCCAGCGCGTCGGCCAGCTTGGTGAAGTTGAGGTAACCGGTGGTGTAGCCTTCCTGACTGAAATGGCCGTAGTTGAGATTGGCATCCCAGGTCCATGAAGTATCGCCGACGTTGCCCTTGAGCCCGGCGACGAACTGGTTGGTCAGGCCGGTGTTGGTGGTGATGCGCTGACCGACGCCGGTCAGACGCTCGCTCAGATTGTACAGGGTGCCATTCGGGCTGGGACCAAAATCCACTCCGAACGGGTTGTACAGGTTGTCGGCCGAGGTCACGATGTTGTTGGAGAGCGAATCCAGCGGATACGGCGCGATCAGCGAGGAGGCGACCGTCTTGTTGCCGAAATACTTGAAATAGGCCGACACATTGTCGGTCAGGCGATAATTGGCCAGCGCGAACGCATTGGTGCGCTCCTGCGGCGTCAGAATCACGTTGAGCGGCTGGTAGTTGTAAAAGTCGTTGCCGGTGAAACAGCGGTAGTTGTCGAGCGACGAGCCGTCCGTTCCCGCGATACGCGTCACCGATGAGCAGCCGAACTGATCAGCCAGGTTGGGCGGCAGGAAGATGCGGCCGGTCGGTGTACGACTCGAACCGCCGGAGAGGGCACCGCCGTACGCGGAATAGTAGTACAGCGCGTCGCGCGAGAAATCGCGCTTGCCCGCACTGACCGCATCGAACTTGTTGTAGTTGAGGCCGGCCACGACGCTGCCGCGATCGGTGGTCTGGCCGAAGGTGAGACTGGCACCGCGGCGCTCGCCATCGTCCTTGTCGGATATGCCGTAATCGCCGGTGAACTCGGCGCCCTGGTAATCCTTGCGCATGATGAAGTTGACCACGCCACCGATCGCGTCGGAACCGTACACCGACGAGGCGCCGTCCTTCAGCACTTCGATGCGCTCGACCACGCTGGCCGGGATGGTGTTGATGTCGTTGTTCAGCACGCGCTGGCCGTCGACCAGGATCAAGGTGCGAACGGAACCCAGGCCGCGCAGCGAGACGGTCGAGGTACCACCGCCGCCGCCGTTGTTGACCTGCGGGTTGGTCGCCGCGCCCGCGATGGACGGCAGCTCCTGCACCAGATCGCCGATGGTGAGCTTGCCGCTCTGCTCGATCTGCGCGCGATCGATCGTGATGACCGGGTTGGCGGTTTCGATATCGACACGACGGATGTTCGAACCCGTCACCGTGATGGTTTCAAGCTTTTCCCCCTGCGTGTTCTGGTCCTGCTGCGCAGTATCCTGCGCAAAGACCGGAGCAGCGGACAAGCCGACCACCGCCGAAGCGCCCGCGTACAACGCATAGCGCACGGCCTTGAAAAGCTCGTTGCTAGTTAGCCTCATTACACTCTCCAACGTCAGTTGTTGTGTCACAGTTTCGGGACATTCGGGACATGCGCCTTCCCTTCCTGGGATAGCCGGAACCGGCCCACCTCAATCCTCGGTAGCGAGCGATACTAACAACATTCTCACGCCATGGGAATCCCCTTACCGGCAGCTTAACGCGAAGTTGCACAAACAGTCATGTCATTGATATTAAACGCTATTTCTTCGACAGCGCTGCTTTGGAGCCGGTCTTGCCCGATGTATCGGTCGCGCGCGACCCGTGAAAATCCGCCTCTTCCACGTGCCCTTTGTACACGAAAAATATACGGATGAGGCCGCGCTATCCTCCGGTTTGGCGTCCGCGTATCCGTGACCCATGACAACGAAAAGGTCTGACAATCGGGAAAAGGCGATGCCGCACGACGCGATGCCTGGCGCCGACAAGGGAAACGAACGGGTGCCTGCACCACGACAGGACACGCGGGCGGGCCAGGCTCTGTTCGCAGGGCTGATCGGCCATCCGCCTGCAGAATGGCTGCGGTGCGCACAGGCCATGGTGCTGCGGCACGATCTCGAGGGTGCGCGCGTCGTGTTGTCCGCCGCGCTGGAAACACACCCGGATTCCGCGCAACTGGCCCACGCGCTGAGTGGCGTGCTGTGGGAAGCAAAGCGACCGCAGGCTGCGGAAGACTTGCTACGCCGGTTGATCGAGCGCGATCCGACCGATACCGCATCGGCGTTTCTCCTCGCAAAGGTACTCAAGGAACAGGGTCGGATGAGCGCAGTCGAGAAGGTGCTGCGCGCGTGGTTCGAACACGCACAACCTTCGATCGACACGCTGATCCGCGCAATCGAATTGCTCGACGACTGCAATCGCAAGCAGGCTGCGGCGGACATTTGCGAGCGCGCCATCGCGACCGGGGAGACCGACCCACGACTGCACGCGTATGCCGGCATGCTCGCCCTGCACCTTGGTAATTTTGAGCGCGTGCGCGAGCGATTCCGGTTTGCGCTCGATGGCGATCCACGCGCACTGGAATGGCAGGCGGCGACGGCTCTGGCATCCGCGCAACGCTATCTCGACAGGACACACGCGGATTTCGAGCTGTTCCTAGGTTCGCTGGAACGCGCGGACCTGAGCCGTGCTGCCCGCGCGTCGGTACTGTTCGCGCTCGGCAAGGCACATGACGACATCGATGACCCGACGCAGGCGGCGGACTATTTCCGCCAGGCCAATACCATCGTCAACGCGATCGGAAACTGGGCGCGCAAGAACTTCCGGCGCACAGTCGAGGCCAGACTGAACACCAAGCCGCCGCCGTCCAGCCGGGTCGCCGCGATCGATCATGCTGACTGCGTCCCGATTTTCATCGTCGGCGCGCCGCGTTCGGGGACCACTTTGGTTGCCGAGCGCCTGTCGCGCCATCCGGCCGTTTGCAATCGCGGCGAAATGGAGTGGTTGCCGTTCCTCGCCGGGCAGCTCGCAGGCACCGACACATCCGACAGTTCGGCAATGCGGAAGGCAGCGGCAATCTATCTCGCCCAGCTTCGCCAGGATGATTCCCCGGCGCGCTGGTTCATCGACAAGCGGCCGCTCAATTTCCTGTATCTCGATCTCATCGCCGCGCTGTTTCCCACTGCCCGGATCATCCATTGCGAGCGCAATGCGCGCGACACGGCGCTGTCGATCTGGATGCAGTATTTCATCGGTCCCGACTACGGGTTCGCGTACGATTTCACCAATATCGCCGCGCTGCTGCGCGGTTCCGAGCGTCTGCTTGGGGCGGCGCACGAACGCGGCATGCTGGACATCCACCGTGTGCGCTACGAAGACATGGTGCGCGACCCCGACCTCTCGGTCGACGCGCTTGCGTCCTGGCTCGGCCTTCCGCCATTCGACTGGTCGACGTCAATGGAGCCGACCGCCGCGATCGCAACCGCAAGTGCATGGCAGGTGCGCCAGCCGATTTACACGCGATCCGTGGGGCGCTGGCGCGCGTACGCGGCTTGCCTGCCCGAGCTACGACAATTCCCCGACCATTGAGGAACCGTAACGTCGCGAGGTGGATTGATCGGAGCGATCCCCTCTTGCGTCCGATACTCGCCAACACGGCGCGTTCGACAAATACGCCGGCCCGTCGCGCAATAGCAAATCCGGAAAGACCGCGCTTCGGCTTTGAGGAGAGAGGCTGATGGGTATCGCTACGCTCAACCCATCCTACGACTGCGGCCCGTTTCCTGGCCCATGAAGCCGCGTGCGGCGCGCGTTGGCGGCGTCAAAGATCCTGCCGATACTGGATATAGGGCATGCGCGTCTGCGCCGGATCCGCATCACGCGCGAGTGGCGGCTTGCCGGGCAACGCGAACAGGTTCTGCGCGCCGACGCTGAGTTCACCCTGCCACGGTGTGCGCCAGGACACCCCAAGATCGAGCGTGGTCCAGCGCCCGCCCGGCAATACCGGCGTATCGCCAGTCAGTAGATGGCCCACGATGACACCGCGGATGGAACCGGCACCGACGCCAAGACTCAATGACGCCTGATTGAGATCGATGCCGGGTACCAATGCACCGTCTTGTCCGAACGAGAGGAAATGCCCCTGGCCGACACTGGCGCCGAAATCGAGCGTCGTCGGCCCGCCGATCCGCCAGCTGCCGCGAGCGACCAGTGCCGTGCTCGATTCAAGTTGGTAAGGCAACATGCCGGGCAGCGCAAGTACGGGCAGCGCCTCAGCGGAGGCGTTGGTGAGTGGCAGGACACGATCCGCTGCTCCGGATTGCAGCCAGGACAGACCATAGGACAAATCGAGATCGCCGCCGGCGGACGTCCAGCCGAGGCCGAGCGACCCGGTCACCAGATCATTGGTGAACGACACCGCGCCCGTGCCGGTCGCATCGGACGCACAAGTCGCCGTTGCGCAGACCACCGGCGAGGCGAGGAGATCGCCGAGCAGCGTGTCCGCGTGAAACCCGTTGCCGAGATCCCAGCGCAATCCGCCGAAGGTGCCGCCTGATGCACCGAGCGTGCGCCAATCGGCCACGGCATCGAAGGTCGGTGAACGCGGCAACACCGGCGCACCGGGAGCTTGCGAAAGCGCGACGATGGTCAAAAGACGCCCATCGGGGCTGGTCCACAATGGAATCACCGGTTCGCCCTGGACGAGCAGCGGTTGCTGTTCGGAGCGATTCTCGATTGGCAGGCCAACGGACGAAAGCATGCCGAGCCCGGGCACGATTTCTTCCGGCGGCGACGCGCGCGCCGGCATCGTTCCGCCCAACAGGATCAACCCGGACAGGAACGTGAGGGCAAACGCAGCGTTGGCAAGTCGCAGCAACATGGATTTCCCACAACGACAACGGCACCTTAACTGACCCGAGCCCCGACGGGAAGTTCCGATCTTCGGGGGCAGGATCGGACGGGCAGTTTAACGCGATTTACGTAAATCTAACAGGGCTTTTGCGCTTTTTTTGGCCAGCCTGGCCGATCCCGTTCTCCCTCCGCGCAGGCCCGAAGGGCCGAACTTGAAGGGTTCCGGCAAACCTGCGATGCGGCTTCCGCTCGCCGACGCGAACTACGCTCAGCGCGAACTGAAAGGTATCCGCAGCCGACACGTGCCCACGAAACTCGGCCGGGCACTGGGCAGACATTCGCGCGACATCAAATTCGACCGAAGAAGCGTCACCCAACTGGCCAAGGCCTAGGGACCCTCTGATCAACCTGACGCAGCTGTCACCTGTCTGTCTGTGTGCAGATCGCGGCGCGTTGGCGCAGGAAGACTGGCCGTCTTTCAAGCCAGCGCAACAACGAGCTGCGCGCAGACAGGGTCGCTAGCGCAAAGCCGATGGGTATCGCTTCGCTCAACCCATCCTACGAGGCGGGCACATCGATACCTCTGGTGCGCGGGGGACGAGTCCATTTGATTACCCGCTGAGCATGAACGGCAAGGCGAAGTCGTAGAGCACAGCGAGCAAACGCTTCGACTGCGCTCACCGACGCAAGCTACGTCGGCGCGAACGGCGGATTGTCGAGTGACGTGTGCAGCCCGCAAGATCCAAGCGCGAGGGTCGGCCGCCGGCGGCGTGTCGCCGCGGGGATGGCGTACACTGCGCCGTCACGAATTGCTTGCTGCTGGGGTTCCACACATGCCGGCTCGCCCGGTCGGGGCATTGCCCACATCGTCGTCCGCCTCGCGCAAACTCGCGGCGCATACGACGTCGCCCGAAGCGTTGATGCGCGAGGTCGAGGCTTTGCGTCTGTCGATTGCGCGTCTGCAGCAGGCCGAACGACTGCAACGCGCATTGTATTCGATTGCCGAGCAAGCCAGCGGCGATCGCGAGATGTCGGAGGTTCTGCGTTCCCTGCATAACATCGTGGCCGGATTGATGTATGCGGAGAACTTCTTCATCGTTCTGTACGACCCCGATGCGGACACCTTGCGATTCGCCTATTTCGTCGACATCGCCGATACCGACGTGCCCGATCCAGCCGGTGACGTGCCGCTCGACGAGTTGCGCGGCAGCCTGATCTGGCACGTGCTGCGCAGCGGCGAGGCATTGATGGGACCTCCGGCCGAGATCGAACGCCACATCGGCGAAACCTTGACGCGCTTCGGACCGGACTGCGCCGACTGGCTCGGCGTTCCGTTGATGCGCGATTCGGAAGTGGTCGGAAGTCTGGTGGTGCAGAGCTACAACGAAGCCCAGCGCTTTTCGGAAGCCGACCGCACGCTGCTGACCTACGTTGGCCAGCACATTCTGACGGCATTGGATCGCAGGCAGGCGCATGGTTTGCTCGAACGGCGCATTGCCGAACGCACCGATGCATTGAGCGAGGCCAATGCCGTTCTGCAACAGCAGGTACTCGAACGTCAGCGTGGCGAACGCCTGCAGGCGGCCCTGTTTCGCATCGCCGAACTGGCCAACACGACCGACAGCATCGCGGATTTTTATGCCGCTTTGCATCCAGTCGTCGGCAGTTTGCTGTATGCGCGCAATTTCTATGTCGGACTGTTGTCGGACGATCGATCGCAATTGGAATTTCCGTATTCGGAAGACGAGTTCGATCAGAACCGCGCACCGCGCAAGCTCGGTATGGGCCTCACCGAATACGTATTGCGCACCGGCACAGCGCTGCTGGTCGATCGCGCGGGCATTCAACAGCTCGAGGTAAGGCACGAGGTGATATCGCACGGCGCGCATTCGACCTGCTGGCTCGGGGTACCGCTGATCAGCGACGAACGCGCGATCGGAGCGCTCGTTGTGCAAAGTTATTCCGAAGACCATCACTACACGCTGCGCGATCAAGCCCTGCTGACCTTCGTGTCCTATCACGTTGCCAACGCGCTGGAGCGAAAGGGCAACGCCGAATCGCTGAAGCGCGCCTATGCCGACCTCGAACGCCGCGTTGCCGAGCGTACCGGCGAACTGGCCGAGGCCAACCAGGAGTTGCGCGCCGAAATCACCCGGCGTGAACGCATCGAGCAACAGCTCAAGCACGAAACGCTGCATGACTCGCTGACCGGATTGCCCAACCGCGCGCTGCTGCTCGATTGCCTCGCCCAGGCGCTGGAGCGGTATCGGCAAGATCCGCGGCAGCTTTTTGCGGTGCTGTTTCTGGATCTGGACCGGTTCAAGATCGTCAATGACAGCATCGGCCATCTGGTCGGCGACGAACTGCTCGAAGAAGTGGGTCGCCGTCTCACCGCCTGCGTGCTGCCGGGAGACGTGGTCGCGCGCCTCGGTGGCGACGAGTTCGCATTGTTGCTCGGCAACGTGGCCGACGCTGCGGATGCCTCGAGTCGCGCCGCGCGACTGATCGAAGCGCTCAATGCACCGGTGCGCCTTGGCGGCAAGGAGCTGTTTACTTCCGCCAGTATCGGCGTCGCCCTGGTGACCGGCCGCTATCGCAACGCCGAGGATCTGCTGCGCGACGCCGATGCCGCGATGTATCGCGCCAAGGCCGACGGCCGACGCCGCTACATTCTGTTCGACGATCGTTTGCGCCACGATGCGCTGGATCTGCTCGAACTGGAGGGCGACTTGCGGCGCGCGATCGATCGCGATGAATTCGAGCCCTACTTCCAGCCCATGGTCGAACTCGATACCGGGCGCACGGTCGGCTACGAGGCGCTGGTGCGCTGGCGCCATCCCCAGCGCGGGCTGCTCGAGCCGGCCGAATTTCTCGGCGTGGCCGAAGAAGTCGGTCTGGGCGAGGCGATCGACTGGAGGGTGTTCGAACGCATCGGTGCGATGGCGGGGGGGCTGGTCCGCGAGGACCGTTTCGTCAGCATCAACCTGTCGGGTCGCCACTTCCGTTCACCCAAACTCGCCGAGCGCCTGGTCGGGCTGCTCGCCTCGCATCACATCGAACCGGAAAACATCCGCATCGAGGTGACCGAACACGTGTTGCTGGACGATCCGACGCAGGCCAAGGCAATACTCGAACAGTTGCGCGCGGCGGGCATTACCGTCTCCCTGGATGATTTCGGTACCGGCTATTCATCGCTCAGCTATCTGCACCATTTCCCGCTGCAGGCACTGAAGATCGACCGCTCGTTCGTCGCCGAACTCGCACTGCCTGGCAACACCAGCAGTGGCGCAGTCGTGCGTGCGATACTCGCGCTGGCCAGCGCGCTCGGCATGCAGACCATCGCCGAAGGCATCGAGACCGAGACCCAACGTACCTTGTTGCTCCGCCTGGGTTGTCGCTACGGGCAAGGTTTCCTGCTCGGCAACCCCCTGCCCGCGAGCGACTGGATCGCCGCCAGCGCAGCCTGATCGATTCGAGCGAGCCCGCAGTTGGTGTCTTGATCTTGGACATGCCGAACAACAGGTCGCGAAGTCAGGGTTTCGCGACTGCGACGAACGCCACCGCTCGCGTGTGCCGCAGGACCAAGCTGGGCCGGCGCGCGCCGAGGCGCCGAATTTCGAACAGCGATGCTTCCATACCGTGGCCGTAACCGGCGGGACACGCCGACGGCTGGGGCGCAAGCTCTTCAACGCGTTGTTGTGGCTGCTTTGCAGCTGGGTAGTGCTCAGCATTCTCGCTGTGGGCGTGCTGCGCTTCGTGCCGCCTCCAACCTCGGCGGTCATGCTCGAGCGTTGGCTGGCGGCCCAGATGCATGGTGAAAAGAGCTTCCACCTTCACTACCAATGGATCGCATGGCGGCAGCTTTCCAGGCAGCTGCCGCTCGCGGTCATCGCGGCGGAAGACCAGAAGTTTCCGTTCCATCACGGCTTCGATGTCGCCGCCATCCACGACGCGTTGGCCGATGCCGATGCCGGCGAACGCCTGCGCGGCGCCAGCACGATCAGTCAGCAAGTCGCCAAAAACCTGTTTCTCTGGAGTGGCCGCAGCTTCGTGCGCAAGGGACTCGAAGCCTGGTACACGGTGCTGCTCGAGGCGCTGTGGCCGAAGCGACGCATCGTCGAGGTGTATTGCAACATTGCCGAGTTCGGCGATGGCATCTACGGCGCCGGCGCGGCCAGCGAGCGATTCTTCCACGAGCCCGCGGAACGTATCGATGCCTATCAGGCCGCGCTGATGGCCGCAGTGCTGCCGAACCCGCGGCGCCTTCACATCGATCGTCCGTCCGCCTACGTGCAGCGTCGCGCGAACTGGATCGAACGCCAGACCGAGCAGCTCGGCGGCATCAGCTACGTTCCCTGAGCCTTCCGGAGAGCGCGCGGCGGTAGCGCTTGTCTCGCGCGCGAACCCGCGCTTCGCTGTTGCGGGACTTCCAACGGCGGTCATCCGATTCCGTCGCAAAGCGGAGTTCGCTAGGATGCGCTGTCCGCCATCCCGGCACCACTCATGTCCAGACTAGTCGTCGTCGTGCCCGCCTACAACGAAAGCGAAGGCCTGCGCGAATTTCACGCGCGGCTTATCACAGTGCTCGATGGCGCCGACCTGGGTGTGCACGGCGTGACCGGTTCTGTACTGTACGTCGATGACGGAAGCCACGACGACACCTGGGCGGTGATCTCGGCTTTGCGCGCGGCCGATCCACGCGTGGCGGCGTTGCGGCTGTCGCGCAACTTCGGCAAGGAACTGGCGCTCACGGCAGGTCTCGATTTCGCCGACACAGACACGAAGGCCGATGCGGTGGTGGTCATCGATGCGGATCTTCAGGACCCGCCTGAACTGATCACGGCCTTTGTCGAGCGCTGGCGCGAGGGCAACGATATCGTTTACGGCCGGCGCGCGTCGCGCGCCGGCGAAAGCGCGTTGAAGAAATGGACGTCGGCGGCGTTCTATCGCGTGATGGAACGGCTGAGCCAGACGCCGATGCCGCGCGATACCGGCGATTTCCGCCTGCTGTCGCGGCGCGCGCTCGATGCGCTGAGGCAGGTGCGCGAACGCCAGCGTTTCATGAAAGGCCTGTTTGCCTGGGTCGGCTTTCGCCAGATCGCGGTGGTGTATCGGCGCGATCCGCGTCATGCCGGCGCGACGAAATGGAACTACTGGCGCCTGTGGAATTTCGCGCTCGACGGCATCACCTCGTTTTCGAGCGCGCCGCTCAAAGTGGCGACCTATGTCGGCATGGCGAGCGCGCTGATCGCATTCCTGTTCGGCTTCTGGGTATTCGGCAAGGCGCTGATTTTCGGCGATCCGGTGCGCGGCTATCCCTCGTTGATGGTGGTCGTCCTGTTTCTCGGCGGCATGCAGCTGATGGCGCTCGGCATCCTCGGGGAATACGTCGGCCGGTTGTATATTGAATCCAAACAGCGACCGCTCTATCTGATCGATACTTACCAACCGCCGCGGCACACATCCGGCGATGTTGCGACTTCGTCACAGCCAAGGGAAACACACTCATGCGCAAGTTGATCGCGGCGATCCTCGCCGCAGGTGTTGCCGTTGCGGCCGTTGCGGCCGTGCATCTTGTTTCGTGGGGCAACGACGGCCACGCATCGCGCTTCGCAGCGCACGAGGATGAGCATCGCAGCGGTCCTCCGGATGGAGACTACTGGGCGATCCGCGTCGGCTACGGTGGCGATCCGTCGCATCTGCATTTCGAGCCGCGCTGGCTGCTCTCCGCAAAAGCCCAGGATCGGCAAATCTCCGCAGGCGTTCCGGCGGGAATAGGGAACTACCGGCATTCGGCACACTCGCCACTCTCGCTCGATCCGGATCAGTTCACGCTGCTCGGTCCCGAGCCGCTGCGCGGCGAAGGCTTCGGCGCCGACAGCGCTGCCGGGCGCACTAATGTGATTCTGAGCGATCCGGACAATCCGAGCGTCGCGTGGCTCGGCTCGGATGGCGGCGGCGTGTGGAAGACCACCAATTGCTGCAGCGCGGATACCGCGTGGACCATCAAGACCGATTTCCCCGAGATCGCGAGCATGGCGATTGGCGACATCACGATGGATCCGAACAACCACGACGTGCTCTATGCGGGTACCGGCGATCTGCGCTATGGATCGTTCACATTCGGCGCGGCGGGGGTGCTCAAGAGTTCCGATCGCGGCGAGACCTGGGAGGTGCTCGGCGAGGACGTGTTCAATCCGTTTTACGGTCCATCCGCCGGCGGCTTCCCGCAGTACCAAGCCATCGGCAAGGTCGTGGTCGATCCGAACGATTCGGACAACATCATCGTGAGCACCAAGACCGGCGTGTTCTTCTCCTACGACGCCGGTCAGAACTGGACTGGACCGTGCTACACCAACGATTTCGCCACCGGTGCCGATCCGCAACGCCAGGACGGCACCGGCCTGCTCGCGCTCGACAACGGTGGCACGACCATTCTGTATGTCGCGATCGGCACGCGGGGAGCGCCGACGCCGGTCCAGCCGGATCTCGGCCACAACGGCGCCAACGGCGTCTATCGCACGACGATGCCGACCAGCGGATGCCCGGCAGTCGCCGACTGGACGTTGCTGAATAACGGATGGCCTGCCGGCACCGGCAACGGTGTCGCCGGAGCGACCCAGATCGGGCGCCTCGAACTGGCGGCTGCGCCGAGCGACCCACAGACGCTCTACGCCATGTTATCGAGCACCAATCTCGGCAGCGGCATCCTCGCAATCTACAAGAGCGCCGACGGCGGCGATTCCTGGGTCACGACCGGAATACCCGGCGGCGCCGGCAGCCAGATGTGGTACGACGCCGGTCTTACCGTTTCGCCGACCGATCCCCAGGTCCTGTTCGTGAGCGCGGTCGACCTTTATCGTTCCCTCGACGGCGGCGCCAGCTACACCAATCTCACCCAGGCCTATGGCGGCGGACCGGTCCATCCGGACAATCACGCGCGCGCCGTGGTGGGCGGCGATGCGAACCATCTGCTGAACGGAAACGACGGCGGCGTCTATTACGTCGACAATGCGCTGACTGCGAGCAGCGCGTTCAACGCCAACTGGATTGCGCTCAACGACACCCTGCCGACCATCGAGATGTATCACGGCGACATCACGGCGAACTTCGCAACTTCGGCCAATCCGGGCGCGACAGCGGGCTTCCAGGACAACGGCAGCGCTTCTGTGGTTTTTTCCGGTAACCCTGATGCCGAAGCCTGGCAGGCAACCAACGGCGGCGACGGCATTGTCTCGCGTATCGAGCCGGTGCTCGGCCAGTGGTGGTATACCTCGATCTACTATGCCTCTGTGTATGTCAGCACAACCGGGCCGTTCGGCAATCAGCAGAACATCTCGCCGAACCTGCCCGGAAGCGAACGCGCGAGTTTCCTGACCCCGTTCGATCTGTACCGCTACGGCAACGTCGATGTGCCCGGCAGCGGCTGCGACGCAACGGTGGGTTGCAAGCACATCATTCTCGGCACGCAGCGCGTGTGGGAATCGCTGCAGGGCGGGCGGCCCTCGAGTTCCTGGTCGGCCAAGACCGGCGACGTGACCAAGGGCAATCTGATGCTCGGCGGCGACAACCGTTCGTACATCAACCAGATTCATTACTCGGTCAGCGATCCGACCGTCGCGGTGGCCGGAACCAACGACGGCAACGTGGCCTACATCTTCGACCTCGGCGGCAGCGGCGCCGCGACCGCGGTCGATGTCACCGACAACAACGGCGTGCTGCCGAACCGGCCAATGCAGGATGTCGGCACCGACCCGAATGATCCGCTGGTCGGCTATGCCGCCGCCGGTGGCTTCAACGAAAACACGCCGGCACAGCCGGGCCATATTTTCCGCATCACCTGCATGAGCGACTGCGGCAGCTTCGTCTGGGAAGACAAGTCCGGCAACCTGCCGGATATTCCGGCCAACGCGGTGATCGCGAATCCGAATATTCCGAACCAGGTATTCGCGGGCACCGACTGGGGCCTCTATTTCACCGACGACATCACCGCTTCGCCGCCGGTCTGGCAGCGCTTCGAAGGCCTGCCGCACGTGATGATCTGGAGCATGAGCATCGATCGCGGTTTCACCACGCTGGCGGTCTATACGCGTTCGCGCGGCGCCTGGGCGTGGCCGCTGCCGCAACCGGCTGGTGGCGACATGGCCGATCTCGCCGTGACCATCGCACCGCCGGCGATCGCGCAACCAGGTCTGCAGTTGAACTACACGATCACGGTGACCAACAATGGGCCGTCCGCGGCGAGCAACGTGCAACTGGCCAGCACGCTGCCGGCGGGCCTTTCATTCAAGAGCAACAGCGGCGATTGCAGCGGCGCGTTTCCCTGCGTATTCGCAAGTCTTGCTTCGGGCGCTACGCGAACCGTGACCACGGCGACCTGCATCGCGCGCGACTACACCAGCCCCGATCCGATACCATTGAGCGCTTCGGTCGATGCGGACACGACCGATCCGGACAGCAGCAACAACCAGGCCGATGCGAGCGCACCGCTGGTCTTTTCGACGTTCGCCGACGGGTTCGACTGTCCGTGATGGTGGCACGCTGACCTGGATGCCGGCATGGCGCTCAACGCCTGGTAACGCACGAGGCTGTGGCGGGAAAAACCAGCCTCGTGCCTTGCGCGCTTGTCGTAACGACCCGTAACCCCTCAGCCCCGGTGCCCAGGTACACGCTCGGGCGCGATCAAGCAGACGCGGGCGCCGATGCAGACCATCTCGGCGCGGCACCCGGCGCGCGAAAAGCCGGCGCGGCGCGCTACACTTGTACGGCCGCGGCCGTAGCGCGCCGCGAGCATCGGAGGTGCGCCATGCTGCATGTGAAACATCTGCTGCAGGAAAAAGGGAATCAGATTTATTCGATCGAAGCGGACAAACCGGTACTCGAAGCCCTCAGAAGAATGGCCGAACACGGGATCGGTTCGCTGCTCGTGATGCGTGGTGACAAGTTGGTCGGAATCGTTTCCGAGCGCGATTACGCGCGCAATGTCATTCTGAAAGGACGTTCATCGGCACAGACGCCGGTGGCCGACATCATGGCCACTTCGGTGCTCACGATCGGTCCCGGCGACACCGTGGCCACCTGCATGCACCTTTGCACGGACCAACGCGTGCGCTACCTGCCGGTGGTCGAGGATGACAAGGTGATCGGCCTGCTGTCGCTCGGCGACCTGATCAAGGCCGTCATCAGCGAACAGAGCGAACAGATCGAGCAATTGCAGCGCTATATCGCAGGCTAGGACCCGCTGATCAACCTGGCACCGTTGTCATGGTTTTCAGAGGGTCCGCCAGTCGTGCCGCACGGCGAAGTGAAGACTGGTTGCCTTGGCAAGACGTGCAGTGCGGCTGGAGGGCCTTCTGAAAGCCACCTTTGCCTTGAATATTCCCATGACAGGCCACGTCTGTCTGCGCGCAGCTCGTTGTTGCGCTGGCTTGAAAGACGGCCAGCCTTCCTGCGGCGAGGCGTCGCGATCTGCCCACAGACTGACCGGGTGACAGCTGCGTCAGTTTGATCAGAGGGTCCCTGGGAGTTCACCGCTTCGATACTGAATCACCTGCGTGCGGCTTGCATTGCAGGCGACAAGGCAGACAGGCGGGAAAGCACCCAGGCAAAACCGTGCGCACGTGCGAGTTGCTGCAGTTCGTGGCGCCGAGTCAGCGCGCGCGCATCGCCACGACGATCGAGCAGCCGCACCGCCGCCAGACGCGCCTCCAGTGACCACGCAATCCAATGGCGCTGATCGGCATCGGCGGCGAGATCGTGCAACATCGCGACGGCTTCGTCCATGTGTCCGGTTTCTCCGCGCAACTCATCCAGGGCGATATCCACGGCGAACACTTCCTGATGCTCGGTGATGCGGCTGCGAAGCGTGGTTGCGCGCGCAGCCGCACGATCGCGTTCTGCATCGCGACCGAGCGCGTCGTAGCAGAGCGCCAGCTCGGCTTGCGCGATCGCCTCGCCGGTCGTCAATTCGCCGGCAACGGAGGTCTTGACTGCATCCTGCACACGCGGAATCGCAGTGTTGCAGTCGCCCCTTCCAATCGCGATCTGCCCCTCCATCACGTCGACATTGCCCAGCGTAATCGCGTCGCCGAACGCCTTCGCACTCGCACGCGCCTGTTCCGCACCGGCTTGAGCGGCCTTGACATCGCCACGATCCAGTGCGATTTGCGCACACTGAAACTCCGCCGAAGCAATGCCACCTGCATCGTCGGCTTCGCGAAAACCGGCCAGCGCCTGGGCGCAGGTTGAAGTCGCCGCCTGCAAATCGCCGCGCAGGCGTTGCAGATCGCTGTATTGCATCAGGGTAAACGCTCGATGCACGTGTTCGCCGGCCCGCTCATCCAGCGTGATCGCCTCGCGGTAGTCGTTCGCTGCCTCGTCGCTTGCAGCGGTGTCCAGCTCGATCGAAGCGAGCGCCGCGAGGTTCCAGGCCTGTCCGGCAAGATCGGCCGTTTCGCGACGGATCGCCAGAGATTTGCGGATCGCAGTCTCGGTGCCGTCGTGATCTCCCGCGGTCCACAGCATGATGCCGAGATCGCTGTAGATCGCCGCTTCGCCATTGCGGTCGCCGATCGCCTGATAGCCGGCCAGCGCGCGCTGATACGCCTCGCGTTTGTGCTTCGGATCCTCATAGGTGTTGCCGAGATTCTGATCGGCCCAGGCTTCGCCATGTGGATTGTCGACGCGCTTGTAGTCTGCCCGCGCCTGTTTGAGCGCCTGCTCCGCGCCGGCAATATCACCGAGGCGCCAGCGCGCGATGCCGAGATGGGTGCCCGCCTCCGCCGCCACGCCGGTTTCGTCGCGTTGACGCGCCTGCTGCAGTGCGCGTTCCGCGTGGGCGGCGAGCGCCTTGTTGTCGCTGTGCGCGGCCGCAACGCGCGCCTGTTCAAGCTCCATGCGCGGATCGTCGAGGATCGGACCACGCAGGTCCTTCAATGCGGTCGTCAATGCGGCCTGCGCATCGTCAGGTTTGCCGCCGGCGACCAAGGCGGCAATCAGTTGGAAGCGGTACTCCGGATTCTGGGGGCGCAAGCGCACCAGTGCGCGGACGCTTTCCTCGGCCTTCGCCCAGTCATGCTGCGCCGTGTGTACCTGCGCGTCGATCTGCAACCGCTGCTCCTCGGGCAACCCTTGCGCATTCGCGGCCGCCTGCTGCGCCGCGGCCAGCGCCTTCGCCTCGTAGCCGAGCGCGGACCAGGCCTGCGCCAGATAGCTGTAGGTTGGCGCGTAACCCGGCGCTTGCGCGACCGCATCGAGCAGTTCGTCGCGCGCTCGCGCCGGGTCGTCGCGCTGCAGCGCGTCCAGCGCGAAAC
>JBAVZT010000142.1:0-8116 GCA_049588955.1 Rhodanobacteraceae bacterium
GCTGGGTCCGGTCGGAGCCCTGGCCTACCGCGTTGTCCAGTTGATTGCGCGCGACGGACGCTTTGGCGGGTTGCTCGACAGCGTCGAGCACGCCCGCTTCGTTCGAGTGGCGACCGCGCTGGACTGGGCGCCGGCGCACCTGATGGCGCTGACACTCGCGCTGGTATCGGACTTCGATGCCGTGCTTGCCACCTGGCGCAACTACCATGCTGCGCACGGACGCGGTTACTTCACGCTCGACCTCGGCTTTCTCGGTGCGCTCGCGCGCGTCGGCGTGGACGCCGATGTGCTGGCCGGTGACGGCTACGCGGCCGACGTCAGCGATCCGATGATTGAACTCGCCGATGCGCGCACCGTGCTGCGCCGCGTGTTACTGACCTGGCTTGCGCTGATTGCATTGCTGGTACTGGCCAGCTGGGTCCGCTGACCTGGAGCCGCCCGCAGCCCGGCGCAGCATCCAGGCGACGAGGCGATGCGCAAATTCCGGAACGAACGCGCACAGCAGAGCGATAGCCAGAAGATTCGCCAGCGCGGTGATCAGGAATAGCTGCGGAATCGATACGCCAAGGTTGCTCGCGCCGATGCAAAACACGGCCGCAGCGACAATGAACAGTGCGTTCAACACATTGTTGCCGGCGATGATGCGCGACAGCTCGCTCGCCTTGGCGCGGCTTTGCACCAGAGAGAACAACGGCACGATGTAGAACCCCGCGAACAGGCCGATCAGAGTCATGTCGAGCGCGACGCGCCAGTTTCCGGGCGCTGTCAGGAATGCCAACGCGCCAAGACCATGCACGCCGACCGGATCGGGTCTCGCGAAATACAGATCGACGCCGAATGCGGTCAACCCGATCGCTCCGAACGGCACCAGACCGACCTCGATGCGACCGCCGGAAAGCTTTTCGCATAGAAGTGATCCGGTCCCGATGCCGATCGAAAACAGGGTCAGCACCAGAATCGACACCGTATCGGCGCCGCCGAGGTACAGCTTGGTGTAATTGGGCAGCTGCGCTGTGAACACACCCCCGAAGAACCAGAACCACGAAATACCCAGTACCGCGACGAAAAGCGTGCGCTCGTGCGCGACGATGGCGAGCACGCGCACCGTCTCGGTCAAGGGATTCCAGCGAAAAACCAGTCCGGGCGCGGTCGCCGGGGCGAGCGGAATCGCGCGGCTGACCGCATACCCGGACAACGCCACTGCCAGCACGAGAATGGAAGCCAGCGTCGGTCCGACATGTCCGAGCGCCATCAGTGAGCCACCGCCAACCATGCCGATGAGTATCGCGAGCGAGGTACCCATCTCGACCAGTCCGTTGCCGCCGAGCAGCTCCGACGGTTCGAGCGCCTGCGGCAGGATCGCGTACTTGATCGGCCCGAATACGGTCGAATGCAAACCCATCAGGAACAGGATGATCAGCAGCAGGGCAACGCTGTGCGCATGAAAGCCGATCGCTGCCAGTGCCATCGCGACGATTTCAAACAACTTTACGAAGCGGATGATGCGGGTCTTCTCGAATTTCTCGGCCAGTTGCCCGGCGCTCGCGGAAAACAGGAAGAACGGCAGAATGAACAGTGCCGGACCGATATTCGAATAGAAGGTCACGGCGCGCTCGTCCAGGCCGAAGTGGAACGCGACCAGCACCAGCATCGCGTAGCGGAACGCATTGTCGTTGAACGCACCGAGCGCCTGAGTTGCGAAAAACGGCGCAAAACGGCGGGTACGCAGCAGACGGAATGGATTGTGGCTGGCCATCGGATCGGGGCAATCTAGCAGGGAGCGGAGAAAATCGCGCGCAACTAGGCGACCAGCCCCCACTTCGCGATCAACCGTTGCCGGCGAACTTGATGCGCCCGCGTCTGTCGATGTGCGATGTGCGTCGAACGGTTACACTTCCCAGCCTTTTGTCATTGGCGGCCGGTCGCGGCCCTGGTCTTCGTGATGCCCGATAAGATACGAATATTGCTGTTGTCGTTGGTGTTGATGGGGACGGCTTCATCGACGCTGGCCGAGGCCTTGGTGAAGCCGGTACCCGAGCCCGATCTGTCCGCGCTGCCGAGCGCGCAGGCCGAAGCTTTGCGCAAGGTGCGTGCGAAGTTCGAGGCGGTGAAGACCAATCTGATCGGCGCGCCTCTGGCGGAAACCTATGCGTTGATGGGGGCTGCCTATGCGAGTGGCGGATTTTACGACGCGGCGGCGATCGCGATGTACGATGCCGCCGCGCTCGCGCCCGAAGACGGCAGGTGGGCCTACGTACAGGGCATTATCGCGCGCGCTCGACATCGGGACGCCGACGCGATGAGCTATTTCGAGCACGCCTTTGCGCTCGACCACAATTATCTGCCGATACGTCTTGCAGCGGCCGACGCGCGCATCCGGCAAGGGGATCTGGTTGCCGCACACAAGATGCTCGCAGACTATCTGGCCAAGCACCAGGATCAACCAGCCGCCTACGAGACCGCCGGCAGGATCTCGATGCGGCAGCAGCGTTACGCCGAGGCGATCGACCAGTTCAACCACGCCCTCAAGATCGACCCGAAAGCCGATCGCGTGTATGCGGAACTGGCCGAAGCGTACACCGCAGCGGGTAATCCGGGCGCTGCCGCGAGTGCGCGTGCCAAGGCCGGCACGCGTGCGCCCGGGCTGGCCGATCCGCTTGGTGGCGGTATCGTCCGCGGGCTGCAGGCGGCATCGACCGCGTCGAACAAGCCGGCCGATGCGGTAGCCGACAAGGTAGCGGTGGCTGTCCTGAACCTGCAGGGTCACGATTACGCCGCTGCGGCGCGTGCGCTCGATGCCGCGCTCAAGCTCAAACCCGACGATCCGGTGCTGCTTGGGTTGTATGCGCGCGTGGAAGCTGCCGCCGGCAACTTGAGCGAAGCAAAAACGCGCGCGCAGGCCGCCGTCGCGGCCGGGTCGGGCAATGCGCTGGCCCAGTTCAGTCTCGGCTGGGTGCTGGACATGAATCACGACGACGCCGGCGCCGAAGCGGCTTATCGCAAGGCATTGACGATCAATCCGCAGCTCGGTGATGCGCGCCGTGCACTCGGTAATCTGCTCATGCGCACATCGCGGCCGGCGCAGGCGGCCGATCAATACCGCGAGCTGACGCGCATGCAGCCCGACCAGGGTGAAGGCTGGGCGCACCTGGTCGCCGCAGAGGTTGCCGCCGGGCATTGTCCGGTGGCACTCAAGACCCTCAACGACGGGCTCGCCAAACGCCCCGATTATGGATACCTGATGCAGTTGTTCATGCGCGTCTCAAGCACCTGCAGCGCAGCGCACGCCGAGGAGAGGCGCATGGCGCTCGACTACGGCGGCGAGCTCTATAAGAAGAGCAATGCCGCGCAGGTGGGCGAGGCCTATGCGCTTGCATTGGCCGCCAACGGCAAATGGGACGATGCGGTCAAGACCCAGGGTGCGGCGATGTTCGACTTGTTGCGCATTGGACATCGTGGTGCGGCGATCGAGTCGCGCGAGTTCCTCAAGAAATTCGAGGCGCACCAGATGCCCGAACGCCCGTGGCCGAGCGCCAATGTCTTGTTCAATCCACCACGCCCGGCACCCGATCCGAAACCGGCTGCACAACCGGCCCAAGCCAAGGGCGGCCAGTAGCGCACGGCGCGCGACGGCCGGACATCCATTCGAACGCACGCTGCGGCAGACTGCGCGTCAGGGCAGCGCACTGCGCGTGCGCAGCGCGCGATAGCCGATGTCGCGCCGATAATAGGCGCCGTCGAAACGGATATCACGGGCGGCGGCGTAGGCGCGCTGACGTGCAGTGGCCACATCATCGCCGAGTGCGCACACGCACAACACGCGTCCGCCGGCAGTCACGATAGCGTCATCGACCAGGCGCGTTCCCGCCTGGAATACCTTGACCTGCGCATCCCTGGCAGTGTCGAGGCCGCTGATCACGTCGCCGCTTTTCACGTGGCCGGGATAGCCGTGTGCGGCCATCACCACGCCAAGTGCCGCCTGCGGATTCCAGCGGCAGTCGGCCTGGTCAAGGTCGCCACCGAGCGCGCTGTCGATCAATTCGGTCAGATCCGATTCGAGCCGCATGAGTATCGGTTGCGCCTCCGGATCGCCGAGGCGTACGTTGAATTCGATCACTCGTGGGGCACCGTTGGCGTCGATCATGAGCCCCGCGTAGAGAAAACCGGTGAATGGAGCGCCTTCGGCCGCCATGCCCGCAAGCGTCGGCCGGATGATCTCGTCCAGAATGCATTGCTCGATCGCCGGGGTTACCAGTGCCGCAGGCGAATACGCACCCATGCCACCGGTGTTGGGTCCGAGATCACCTTCATCGCGGCGCTTGTGATCCTGGCTCGTCGCCAGCGGCAATGCGTGCGTGCCGTCGCATAGCACGATGTAGCTTGCCTCTTCGCCCTCGAGAAATTCCTCGATCACGACGCGGGCGGATGCCGCACCGAAGCTGCGTGCGCCGAGCATGTCATGCAGTGCCTGTTCGGCATCGGCCAAAGTCAGCGCGACGATCACGCCCTTGCCTGCGGCAATGCCGTCGGCCTTGATGACGATCGGCGTGCGCTGCGCCCTTACATGTGCGAGTGCCGGCGCGAGTTCACTGTAAACCGCGTAGCGCGCGCTGGGAATGTTGTGGCGTGCGAGAAATTCCTTGGCGAAGGCCTTCGAGCCTTCGAGCTGCGCGGCGACGCGCCCGGGTCCGAAGCAGCGCACGCCAGCGGCGCGGAAACGATCGACGATGCCCGCAACCAGCGGGGCTTCCGGCCCGACGACGGTCAGCGCCACACGCTCGCGTTGGGCAAGTGCGAGCAAACCCTCGAGATCGTCGATCGTAATCGGCGCATTGCGTACCCCGGCCTCGCGCGCGGTACCGGCGTTGCCGGGTGCGACGATAACCTCGTCCACGCGGGCCGATTGCGCGAGTTTCCATGCCAACGCATGTTCGCGCCCGCCTGCGCCGACCACGAGCACTTTCATTCGGCCAGATTCCCCATCAAGTCTTCGCACCTGCCGCCATCAATGCCGGAAGTGTCGGGTGCCGGTGAACAACATCGCCATATCGTGCTCGTCGGCCGCGGCGATGACTTCGGCATCGCGCATCGACCCTCCCGGCTGGACAATGGCGCGCACACCGATCGACGCAGCCGTATCGATGCTGTCGCGAAACGGAAAGAATGCATCGGAAGCCATCACGCTGCCGTCGAGATCCAGCTGTGCGTCGGCCGCCTTGATCGCGGCGATCCTGGCGCTGTCGATCCGGCTCATCTGCCCGGCGCCAATGCCGAGCGTGCGCGCCCCGGCTGCATACACGATCGCATTCGACTTCACGAACATCGCGACGCGCCAGGCAAAATCGAGATCGTCGAGCTGATGCCGATCGGGCTGGCGTCTGGTAACAACGTGCAAGCCGCCCGCGGGCAGGGGATCGCGATCGGCATCCTGCACCAGCAGTCCACCATCGATGCGCCGATAGTCGAGCGCAGCGGGTGCGGGACGTGGCCATGCACCGCTGGCAAGCACGCGCACATTCGGTTTTCTGGCGAATGTCGCGAGCGCGTCGGCGCTTACCTCGGGTGCGATGACAGCCTCGACGAACTGACGCTCCAGGATGGCTTTTGCGGTGATTGCATCGAGTTCGCGATTGAACGCGATGATGCCGCCAAACGCGGATGTCGGATCGGTCGCCAGTGCGCGCTCATAGGCGGCAAGCAAGCTATCGCCGAGTGCGACCCCGCACGGATTGGCGTGCTTGACGATCACGCAGGCCGGCGCATCGGGAAGGCACTTGACGCATTCGAGTGCCGCATCGGCGTCGGCCAGATTGTTGTAGCTCAGCTCCTTGCCGGCCAGCACGTGTGCCGTTGCGGCACTGCCTGGGGCGGCATCGGCTTCCAGATAGAGTGCGGCCGCCTGATGCGGGTTTTCACCGTAGCGCAAGATGCGTTTGCGATCGAAGGTCAATTGCAGCACCGGCGCAAAACGTTCGTCGACATCGGTGGACGGCTCGCTTGCGGCGACCGTGGCGGAGTCGACGGCAAGATGCCGGCCAAACCACTCGGTGATGGCGGCATCGTAGCGCGCAGTGGAGGCATAGGCTTTGGCGGCGAGCGCGCGCCGCAGGGCCAGCGTGGTGCCACCACGGTCGAGCGCGGCGAGGATTTTCGGGTAGTCGGCAGGATCCGTGACCACCGCGACCTGTTGCTGGTTCTTTGCCGCCGCGCGCAACATGGCCGGTCCGCCGATATCGATGTTCTCGATGGCCTCGTCGATGCCGCATTCCGCGCGTGCGGTCACCGATTCGAACGGGTACAGGTTGACGACGACGAGATCGAACGGTGCAATGCCGTGTTGCTGCATGGTTGCATCGTCGATGCCGCGACGGCCCAGCAGCCCCCCATGTATGGCCGGGTGCAGGGTCTTTACACGCCCATCCATGATTTCGGGGAACCCGGTTACCGCACTGACATCGGTGACTGCAAGGCCGGCACTGCGCAGGGCTTGGGCGGTACCGCCAGTGGAGATCAGGATGACTTCGCGCGCCGCCAGCGCGCGTGCGAATTCGACGATGCCATTCTTGTCGGAGACGCTGATCAGCGCGCGCCGCACGGGTACGCAATCGGTTTGTGGCATGGTTTCGGCACGTGCGTGGATGCGCGATTATAACGGGGCGTTGTCGTCACGCCGCGCGAGGGAAACCCCGCACCAGTCGTGACCGGCTTCTCGCTGTGCGCAGGAAAAACGCAACCACCGGGCGATCAGCGCTCCGCCGCCAGACCGTAATGCTGCAACTTCCTGCGCAAGGTTGCCCGATTGATCCCGAGCGCCGCCGCTGCCTTGCTCTGGTTGCCGCCATACCAGGCCAGCACTTCGCGAAACAACGGCAGCTCGACCTCGTGCACGACCAGCGCGTGCAGTCCCTCCGCAGGTTCCGAATCCACATCGGCGAGATAGCGTCGGATCGCGCGTACCACGCATTCGCGTAGCGCCGGCTGCAAAGCCGGATCATGCGCCGGTTGGGCGCGCAACACACTCACGGAGTTCACAACAGCAAGGCCCCCGGAAAAAAATCCCGTCGACCGTGATGCACGCAGCGGGCCGACCGTAGAGTGGCAATAGTAGCGCTGCCGCGGCGTGCTGATAAGCCCTCGCGACACGAAATCTTGACGCGTCGTCGAGGCAATGCGCATGCATCGTGACTTGCACGGCATACCTCATGTAAGCACTGAAGATGCGACCTCGCGCTCGTCGATTATTCGAACGCAAACTGGAACGCCACGGCGTTGTGACCGGGATCGGCGACTTCGAATACCAACGCGGCGCTTGCGCCGGAAGCCAGGCCCCTGGCAATCAGGCGGTTGTCGCCGACGTACTCGCGTGGCCGAAAACGACGCATCGCGACGCGGTTGTCGTCAAGATCCGACAGCGTGATTTCGACGATTGGAAACGCCTGCGTGAAATCGGCGTCGTTGCGCAGCGTTGCCGAGATGATCAGCGCTCCAGGGACCGATGGATGCGCCCGGATGTCGCGTGACACGAGGGCGAGGGCGGCGAGGTCGTGGCGCAGCGGCAAGTGACAACCGGTAACGGCGCAGAGTTGATCGAGCCAGGGACGCAGCATCGCGTTGTCGAGCAATTGAGTGCGTTCCGCCCAGGCCACCTGTGCGCCAAGCATCAACAGCAGCAGCGCACTGCCGGCAAGCCACGGCCACGTGCGCGCATGCGTGGTGCGTCGTCGCCGGCGCGCAAAAGTGGGCAGCGACGAGCGCCTGACTTGCGCACGCTTGCGATCGTCCGGGTCGTGGAAGACGGCGCCTTGTTCGATGTTCGGTCGGAACACGGGCAATTCGAGCTGTGGAGGGACCTCCAGTGCGGGATGTGTCGCCAGGCGATCGATCGGTTCGGCTGGAAGCTCGGTGGCCAGTGAACGCAATGCGTCGAACAACGCGCTGCAGTGACTGCACCGCACGTTGCCATGGGCGCCACTCAGCGCAACCGTGTCGAGGCTGAAAATCGTCAAGCACTCGGGGCACTGGGTGTACATGGCGGGGGTCAGGACCGAAGACGGAGGGTGGCGGGTCGAGGTGGATCAGGGTAGCGGATCGGCGCGGCGTTGCGTAGATCAGCGAC
>JBAVZT010000143.1:0-3783 GCA_049588955.1 Rhodanobacteraceae bacterium
GCTTCGACGAGATGGGCTGGCCGGATCATGTCCGCGCGCCCTATGCCCTGGTCGATGCGTGGCTCAAATCGCTCTCTGCCGAGCAGCTCTCGCTCAAGCACCGCGAGGCCGAAGTCCTGTTTCGGCGTATCGGCATCACGTTTGCCGTCTATACCGAGGGTGGCGATCCGGAGCGGCTGATCCCGTTCGACTTCATACCGCGCGTACTCGCGCAGGCCGAATGGCAGCGTTTGCGCAGCGGACTCGAACAACGCGCGCGCGCGCTCAATGCGTTCATCCATGATGTCTACCACGATCGCGAAATCGTTCGTGCCGGGCACATTCCGGAAAAACTGATTCTGCACAATCCGCAGTTTCGCCCCGAGATGGCCGGACTCGATCTGCCCGGGCAGATGTATTCGCACATTGCCGGGATCGACATGGTGCGTACCGGGCCGGACGACTACTACGTGCTCGAGGACAACTGCCGTACGCCGTCAGGCGTGTCCTACATGGTGGAAAACCGCGAAGTGATGCAACGGCTGTTTCCGGATCTGTTCCGACGCAACCAGGTGGCGCCCGTCGCGCATTATCCGGACGAGTTGCTCGCGACACTGCGTTCGCTGGCGCCGCCGAATTGTCAGGGCGAACCGACCGTCGTGCTGCTGACGCCGGGTATCCGCAACAGTGCCTACTACGAGCATGCGTTTCTCGCCGACGAAATGGGTATCGATCTGGTCGAAGGCGCCGATCTGCTGGTCAGTCACGACGTCTGCTACCAGCGTACGACAGCGGGCCTCGAACGCGTCGACGTGATCTACCGGCGCATCGATGACGAATATCTCGATCCGCTGGTGTTTCGTCCGAACTCGATGCTCGGCGCCGCCGGACTGCATTTTGCCAACCGTGCCGGCAATCTCACATTGACCAATGCGATCGGCGCCGGTATTGCCGACGACAAGGCCGTGTATATCCACGTGCCGCAGATGGTGCGCTTCTATCTCGGCGAGGAACCGCTGCTGAGCAATGTACCGACGCACGACTGCAGCAAACCGGATGAACTGGCCTACGTGCTCGATCATCTCGACCAGCTGGTGGTGAAAGCGGTGCATGGCTCCGGCGGCTACGGCATGCTGGTCGGGCCGCATGCGAGCCGCACCGAACTGGAGACATTCCGTGCGCTGCTCAACAACAAGCCGCACGACTACATAGCGCAGCCGACACTTTCGCTGTCGACCGTGCCGACTTTCGTCGAATCCGGCATTGCTCCCCGGCACGTGGACCTGCGGCCATTCGTACTGTGCGGCGCGGACCGCATCCGCGTGGTGCCGGGGGGATTGACCCGCGTCGCGCTCAAACAGGGCTCGCTGGTGGTCAACTCCTCGCAAGGCGGCGGCACCAAGGACACCTGGGTACTGGAACACTGATGCTTGCACGCACCGCCGACAACCTGTTCTGGCTCTCGCGCTACATGGAACGTGCCGACTACGTGGCGCGCCTGTTGCACGTTGCCGGGCAGATGAACGCGGTGCGAATCGACAGCCAGCGCAACAGCGAATGGGAGTCGGCGCTGGTCGCCTCCGGCTGCGACGAGGAATATTTCGCCGTGCATCCCGAAGTCGACGAGTCCTCGGTGATCGATTTCCTCGCCTTCGACAAGAACAATCCGTCCTCCATCGCCAATTGTATCGAGACTGCGCGACGCAACGCGCGGGCGGTGCGCACTGCGCTGACCGCCGACATGTGGGAAGCCGTCAACGGCAGCTGGCAGGAACTGGCCCGCTATCGTTCCGCACCGTTGGACGAGGACCGGCTGACGGAATTTCTCGACTGGGTGAAAGGCCGCGTCGGTCTGTTTCACGGCGTGTGCTCGAACGCGATGCTGCGCCGCGACGGGTTCCATTTCGCGCGCGTCGGACAGTTTCTCGAACGCGCCGACAACACCGCGCGGCTGCTCGACGTCAAATACCATGTGCTGCTGCCGCAGATCAGCGATGTCGGCGGCGTGATCGACTACTACCAATGGCTCGCCATTCTGCGCGTGGTCGGTGCACGGCGCGCCTACCGTGTGCTGTTCAAGGGTCAGGTGGAACCCGCACAGGTCGCCGAATTGCTGATCATGCGCCGGGAATTTCCGCGCTCGCTCGCATTCTGCTACCAGCAGATCACCCAGCATCTCGATGCCATTGCCGGCCAGGATGCCACGCTCGCTGTCGAGTCACGACGTCAGGCACACTCGCTGTACACCAACCTGCGCTTCGCGCGCATCGACCGCATCATCAGCGACGGACTGCACGAATACCTGACCGACCTGATCGAACGCACCGACATGCTGGGTCTTGAAATCGCCAAGGGACATCTGTTTTAGGGCCTGACATGCACTTGCGCATCGTTCACGACACACACTATCGCTATGCGGAGGCGGCCAGCCTGATCGTGCAGGCTTTGCGCATGTGGCCTGCATCGAGCGCCGGTCAGAGCGTGCGGCACTGGCGCGTCGAGGTCGACGGGCGACTGTTGCAACCGACATGCAGTGACGGCTTCGGCAATCCGGTCGCGACCCATACGATCGATCGCCTGGTGGAATCGGTAGGCCTGTCGGTACGCGGACAAGTCGAAACCCGCGACCTCCATGGCGTGCATGGGGACGGCATCGAGCCATTGCCGCCGATGTTTTTCCACGCCGGTACCGAGCTGACCGCAAGCACAAACGAGATCAACGCGATGGCCGTGGCGGCCGCCGGCGAAGGTGAGGATCTGGAGCGCCTGCATCGCCTGTGCAACGGCGTGCGTGAGCACGTCGACTATCTTCCGGACATCACCGACGCCGAGACCACCGCCGCCGAAGCATTCGCCCGCGGCGCCGGAGTCTGCCAGGATCATGCGCACGTCATGATCGCGGCGGCACGCTCGCTCGACTATCCGGCCCGCTATGTCAGCGGGTATCTGTGCCCGATCGACCCGGATATGCCCGCGGCCAGTCATGCATGGGCGGAGGTTTTCGTGGACAATCTGGGCTGGGTCGGATTCGATGCCGCCAATCGACAATCGCCGGACGAGCGCTATGTGCGTATCGGCTGCGGACGCGATTACCGCGATGCGGCACCGGTGCGCGGCGTGCGTCTGGGCGGTGTCGCCGAAACCCTGCACGTCGAAGTGGATATCGCCGAGTCAAGGCACAAGGCACAATAGCCCCGGGTTCCCGACCGACAACAAGAAGCAAACGTTGCAGACCTTTCCAGGAGTAGCGCGTGACCTATTGCGTAGGCTTGTTCCTCGATCGGGGGCTGGTGATGCTGGCCGATACCCGCACCAATGCGGGGTTCGACAATATTTCCTGCTTTTCCAAGCTCAATACCTTCTGCCGCCCCGGCGAACGCATGATCGCCACCATGAGCGCGGGCAATCTCGCGGTCTCACAGGCCGTCATCAACCGCATACAGGACGGCCTGCCCGACCCGGAAACCGGCGAGGTCGAAACCATCTATAACGTGCCGACGATGTTCCGCGCTGCGGAACTGGTCGGCGAAGGCGTGCGCCGCGTATACGACACCCACGGCAAGGCAATGCGTGAGCAGAATGTGACGTTCGACGTTTCGATCATGCTCGGCGGCCAGATCGCCGGGCGCACGATGCGCCTGTTCCATGTCTATGCCGCCGGCAACTTCATCGAGGCAACCGGCGATACGCCGTTCCTGCAGATCGGCGAGCACAAATATGGCAAGCCCATCCTCGATCGCGCCGTGACCAGCAACATGCCTCTGGTCGAAGGCGTGAAACTCGCGCTCATTTCGATGGATTCGA
>JBAVZT010000144.1:0-5598 GCA_049588955.1 Rhodanobacteraceae bacterium
GTCATCAACAACGTCTGCGGATTACAATGCAATGCGATCTCCGGGTCGCGATCCGGCAGATGCTATGCTTTGAGGCTGCATAATTCCAATCGCGGGTGAGGGGTAAACAAGCATGGGCACGATCATCCTGCTGGTCATCCTGGTTGTTCTCGGCTTCTACGCGGTCAGTCTTTACAATGGATTGGTCACCGCGCGCAATGCCTACAAGAATGCATTTGCGCAGATCGACGTTCAACTGACGCGTCGCTACGACTTGATTCCGAATCTGGTCGAGACCGCCAAGGGTTATCTGAAACATGAGCGCGAGACGCTCGAGGCCGTCGTTCAGGCGCGCAATTCGGCCGTTTCCGGACTGTCCGCAGCCAAAGCCAATCCCGGCGACCCGGCGGCCATGCAGCAACTGGCCGGCGCCGACAACATGCTGACACAGACGCTCGGGCGCCTGTTCGCACTGTCCGAAGCCTATCCCGATCTCAAGGCCAGCCAGAACATGATGCAGCTCAGCGAGGAGTTGACTTCGACCGAAAACAAGGTCGCCTTCGCACGCCAGGCATACAACGACGCGGTGATGAACTACAACAACCGACGCGAGGTGTTTCCGAACTCGATGGTCGCCAGCATGTTCGCATTCCAGGCTGCACAATCGCTCGAAATCGAGTCGGCCGAAAAACGCGAGGCACCGAAAGTCTCGTTTACCTGATTGCCGCAACGAGCGAGAACGGCACCACGCCGAATGGGCTGTGCGGTTTGTGCGTTCTCTTCTCGTGTCGAAACCATGAACTTCTTCGTCCAGCAAAGCCAGGCGCGCAAGCAGACACGCCGGATGATCGTGTTGTTTGCACTTGCGGTCGTCGCGATCGTATGCGCCATCGACGTGGTGCTGTTGCTGGCGCTCGGCAGCCGAGGCGCGCGGTTCGACTGGCACGCGATCGCGGCTGCCAGCGCGGTGGTGGTAGCCGTGATCGGGCTCGGCTCGCTGTATCGGGTTGCCTCGCTTGCCGGCGGTGGCGCGGCCGTGGCGCAGCAACTTGGCGCGACGCCGATACCGCCCGATACGACCAACTTCGCCTATCGGCGACTGCGCAATGTCATCGAGGAGATGTCGATTGCCGCGGGCATGCCGGTGCCGGAAGTCTTCGTGCTCGAGAATGAAGCTGCGATCAACGCGTTCGCGTCGGGCTTTAGCACCGCCGATGCGGCGGTAACGGTGACGCGCGGATGTCTCGACAAGCTGACCCGTGACGAGTTGCAGGGCGTCATCGGGCACGAGTTCAGCCACGTGCTCAACGGGGACATGCGACTCAACATCCGTCTCATGGGCGTGGTGTTCGGCATCCTGGTCATTGCCGTCGTCGGGCGCAAGATCGCGTTTGCTTCGAGTTACAGCCGTAGTCGCAACAGCGGCGGCGTGGTCATGCTCGGTTTCGGGTTGCTCGCGATCGGCTACATCGGCGTGCTGTTCGCGCGCATGATCAAGGCATCCATATCGCGCCAGCGCGAATACCTCGCCGATGCATCCTCGGTGCAGTTCACGCGCCAGCCGAGTGGCATTGCCGGAGCGCTGAAGAAGATCGGCGGTCTCTCCGAGGGTTCCAGGCTGGCCAATCGCGAGACCGAGGAAGTAGCCCACATGCTGTTTGGCGACGGCGTCGGTTACTCGGCCCTGTTCGCAACGCATCCGCCCCTGAGCGAGCGCATTCGCCGAATCGAGCCGAATTTCGACGTGCGCGAGTTCGACGCGATTGCCGCGGCATGGGAGCATCCGCGGCAGGTCGGCGACAGCGAGGGTGCCGCATTTTCGATCGGCGGTTTCGCGCCGGTCGGCGCGCATGTCGCTGTCGCGAGCGTGCAGCAGACACGTCTCCCGCATGCTGCGGGCAAGATCACGCTGTCGCCGAATCAAGTCGTCCGGCAGGTCGGTAATCCGGAAACCGACGATCGGCGCGCGGCCGTCGTGCTGCATGCATCGATCCCGGATGCACTGCGCGCCGCAGCCTACAGCCAGCAGGATGCAATGGCGCTCATCTTCGCGCTGGTCCTGAACGTCGAGACGGATCTGCGCACGCGGCAACTTGCGCTGATCGAACGTTACTATGACACCGGTGCACGTGAACGAACCGAAGCTCTGTCGAAAGACGTGGACCGGTTGCATCCGATGCAGCATCTGCCGCTCGCCGCACTGGCGTTCCCGGCATTGCGAAAAAGGCCGCGCCCGCAATTGCAGACATTCCTGATCGTACTCAACCAGCTCATCGAAGCCGACAACCGCGTCAGCTTGCAGGAATATTGCCTGGTGCGCCTGATCGGCGTACAGGTTATCGAGACGCTGGATCCGGCTGCGGCGCGCACGATCGGTCGCACGCGCCTGCCCGAACTCGTGCCCGAATTGACCGAACTGTTCGCGATTGTCGCCGGACACGGACATGATGACGCCGAAGCGGCCGCGCGTGCCTATGCCTCGGGACTCGACGAAGTGCTGCCGAACCAGCGGGAGGTCTATGTGCCGGTCGAAAATTTCGCAATGGCACTCGACCGTGCGCTGCCGCGGCTGGACCTGCTGGCGCCGGCCGGCAAGGAGCTTGTGGTGCGCGGCCTGACCCGCGCGATCAGCGAGGACGGCGAGGTCACCGTGGCGGAAGCCGAATTGCTGCGCACCATCTGTGCGGCAATCCACTGTCCGCTGCCACCGATGTTGCAGGGCCCTGCCTGAGAACATCGGGCCCGGGGACGCGGCATTGCCTGCCGGACGGGAGTCGGCGAGCATTCACCAAGCCGCCTGACGGCGTCGCGCACGTTCAATCCCTCATGTCCGAATTCGACGATCCGATTCACCAGCGTCTCGATCAGCTTCTGCGTGACTATGCTGGCCGGATGGCAGGGTTGCTCAGAAGCTACGGGCTCGATCGTCAGGGCATAGACCCGGCCGACATCGAGCAGGAAGTGCGCATTCGCCTGTGGAGGGCATTGCAGCGTGACCGCTCCGGTGCCTTTCATGCGTCTTATGTCCAAAGGGTGGTAGCGACTACCGTGATCGATGCCATCCGGCGTGCCGGTGTGCGTGCAGCCGATCCGCTGCCCGAGAACGACGACGAGGCTGCTCAGCTGCCCGAATCCGGCGTCGACCCGGAGACCAGCGTCGCCGAGCGTCAGCGCATGGAATGCGTGGCCCGCTGTCTGGATGGCATACCGGAGCGGCGCCGGCTACCGGTCACGTTGCATCTGCAGGGATTTTCCCTGCAGGAAATCGCGGATCTGGCCGGCGTTCCATCGGCCGAGGCCGCGCGCAAACTGGTCTCGCGCGGGTTGGCTGAACTCAAGAGCCGATTGCGAGAAGTGGGATTTGGTGATTTCGATGAGTGAACGATCGCTTTCCCGCCTCTATCGCCGATGGACGGCGCGTCCGCGGACGGCCGATGTCGCCGTCCTGGATGCCGACGCCCTTGTGCGCCTGATCGAGACCGGTTTGCCGGCTGGCGAGCGTGCCATCGTTGCGCATGCGCTGTCACGTTCGTCCAGCCATTCCGGTCTGCTGCACGTATTGCGCGACCTGCGTGAAGATTCCGCCAGCCTGGTCGAGCAGGCGGGTGGTCGTCGCCCTGTCTTGCATCCGCGGCGCGGACACGAGGGTCGACGCGCCGTCGGTGTGCGTCCCCGGGCTCGCAGATGGAAATTTGCCGGCGGCATCGCATCCCTGGCCGCTTGCCTCATGGTGATCGTCGGGGTCTCGTCGATGCATTCATCGAGTTTGCGCGATGCCGGAACGAATCCGCTGGTCATGCACGTCGCCCAACGACCGGATCGCATCTTCACCAGCAGCGACGAGATCTTCAGCACCGCGATGGGTCACTCGATTGCCGGTGGCACCGCGAATGGCGCCGGCGCCCACGACCACGTGTTCCGCTCGGGGTTCACCGACAGCTAGTCGGGGGGAGAGCAGCAACGTCTGCCGCGCCTTGCAATAGCTGCCGGTGCGTTACGGTTGGTATCCCGCAGCGCCAATCGGGGCGGCATGTTCGCGTGTTTCCGCAAACGTGACTTCGGGCCAGCGCTCGCTGACCAGTTGCAGATTGACCCGGGTCGGGGCGAGATAAACCAGTTCACCCGCGCCATCGAGCGCGAGATGCGAAGCGTTCCTCTCGCGGAACTCCTCGAACTTGCGCACGTCGTCGCACCGCACCCAGCGTGCGGTCGCCACGGCCGCGGCCTCGAAGCTCGCATCGACTCCGTACTCGTCTTTCAAGCGATAGGTCACGACGTCGAATTGCAGCGCGCCGATCGCTCCGAGAATCAGATCGTTCGACATCAACGGCCGGAAGAATTGCGTGGCGCCTTCTTCGGAAAGCTGATCGAGCCCCTTGTTCAGTTGCTTGATCTTGAGCGGATCGCGCAGCCGCGCACGCCGAAACAACTCGGGCGCGAAATTGGGGATGCCGGTGAAGACGATCGCCTCGCCCTCGGTGAACGAATCGCCGATCGAGATGGTGCCGTGATTGTGCAAGCCGATCACGTCTCCGGGCCACGCTTCTTCGATCAGGCCGCGATCGGAGGCCATGAAAGTCAAGGCATTGGCGATCCGGATTTCCTTGCCGGTACGCACCTGCAGGATTTTCCTGCCGGCCTCGTAGCGTCCCGAACACAAGCGCAGGAACGCGACGCGATCGCGATGCTGTGGATCCATATTGGCCTGGATCTTGAAAACAAAGCCGGAAAAAGCCTTCTCTTCGGGTTGCACGTCCCGTGTCGTGGTCGCGTGCGGTTGCGGAGATGGCGCGTGTTCGACGAAGAAATCGAGCAGCAACTGCACGCCGAAATTGTTGACCGCCGAGCCGAAAAAAATCGGGGCCTGGCGGCCCGCGCGATAGGCGTCATGATCGAAGGGATGGGAGGCGCCCTGCACGAGTTCGAGTTCTTCGCGCAATTCGTCCAACATCGCTGCGCCGACACGTTGCTCGAGTTCGGCCGCATCGAGGTCGTTGAAAATGGTCGAGTCCTGACGCGTGAAATTGCGTCCGGCCTCGTACAGATGCACCTCGCCGGTCAGCAGGTGATAGATGCCCCTGAGGCGCGAACCCATGCCGATCGGCCAGGTGACCGGCGCGCACTGAATGCGAAGGACCGATTCGATCTCATCGAGCAGCTCGATCGGGGAGCGCCCTTCGCGATCGAGCTTGTTGATGAAACCCATGATCGGCGTGTCGCGCAGACGGCACACATCCATGAGTTTGATGGTGCGCTCCTCGACACCCTTGGCGCAGTCGATGACCATCAGCGCCGAATCCACCGCGGTCAGCACCCGATAGGTATCCTCGGAAAAATCGGCATGACCCGGTGTGTCAAGCAGGTTGACGATGCGATCGGCGTACGGGAACTGCATCACCGAAGAGGTCACCGAGATGCCGCGTTCCTTTTCCAACGTCATCCAGTCCGAGGTTGCGTGGCGAGCCGTCTTGCGTGATTTCACGCTGCCGGCAAGCTGGATCGCACCACCGAACAGCAGCAGTTTCTCGGTCAGCGTGGTCTTGCCCGCATCCGGATGGGAAATGATGGCGAACGTGCGCCGTCGGCGTATTTCGCTGACAGGATCGGTCATGGTTGGCT
>JBAVZT010000145.1:0-3086 GCA_049588955.1 Rhodanobacteraceae bacterium
CACGCCGGATCAGCGAGTAGCCGTTCGAATGCGGACCGGACGACGCGATGCCGACGATTGCATCGCCCGCGCTGATCGCCGAGCCCTCGATCAGCGCGGCCTTCTCCACTGCGCCGACGGCGAACCCGGCCAGGTCGTATTCGCCCTTCGCATACATGTCGGGCATTTCGGCGGTTTCTCCACCGACCAAGGCGCAGCCGGCCAGTTCGCAGCCCCGGGCGATGCCGCCGATCACAGCGACCGCGGTATCGACATCGAGTCGGCCGGTTGCGAAATAATCGAGAAAGAACAACGGCTCGGCGCCTTGCACCAGCACGTCGTTGACGCACATGCCGACCAGATCGATGCCGATCGTATCGTGGCGACCGAGCATTTGTGCGAGTTTGAGTTTGGTGCCGACGCCGTCCGTGCCGGAGACCAGTACCGGGTCGCGAAAACGCCTGCCGAGTTCGAACAATGCGCCGAAACCGCCGAGACCGGACATGACGCCGGGTCGGAACGTGCGCGCGACCAGTGGCTTGATGCGATCGACCAGCGCGTCACCCGCGTCGATGTCGACGCCCGCGGCGCGGTAGGTAAGGGCTTCCTTGGGGGCGGTCATGGCTCTGGACGAAACGGCGGGCCCGGCATGATAACGCGACGTGGACGGCGCGGCGGCCTTGCGGCAGACTCCGGGAACATCCCGAAACGGACGAATCACCAACGTGCGAACCTTCCTGCCATTCGGCGGCCTGTTGCTCATGCTGCTGTCGGCCCAGCAGCCGGTTCGAGCGGTGGCTCCGGCGAGCTACACCGGGGAAGCCCCGGTTGCGTCGCAGTCCGATGAGGATCGCGACCAGGGGCTGCAAGCCGCCCTCGCCAACGTGATCATCGAAATCACCGGTGACACCGCGATCGTCGCCCGCTCCGATGTGACCAGGGCGATCGCCAGGGCACCCCGTTACGTGTTGCAATATCAATACCGCCGCGGCAACACCGACGATCCTGCTGCGATGCCATTGACCCTGGTTGCGCAATTCGACCGCATCGCGGTGAATGCGATGCTTGCCTCGCTCGGTATTGCGGTCGCGGGGAACGAGGCGGTACCGATCGATGCAGTTCCGACCGAGGCGTCGATCTGGATCGGCGGTATCCAGTCGGCGGACGATTACGCCCGCGCGCTCGGCTATCTCGCCAAGCTTGAGCTGGTGCGTCATGTGCAGCCCGTGCGCACGCGCGCGGACGGCATGCTCGTGCATCTGTCGCTGGCGACCGACCTGTCGCATTTTCTCGCCGCCGTCAACTCGGACGGGACGCTCGGGGTGATCAGCGGCAGTCCGCCGATCGATGCCGTGGATGCCACACTTGTGCTGCTGCCGCCGTGATCGCGGCGCTGCGACTGTGTGCTTGACTGCCTGAAACCGAGGCGCCGATGTTGCGTCATTTACCCAATCTGGTGACGTTGTTGCGCATGGCGCTGGTCGTGCCCTTGTGCTGGCTGATCGGAGATGGACGTTATGGCGGCGCTCTTGTCGTCGCCGCGATTGCCGGAGCAAGTGACGCGGTCGACGGGTTTCTGGCCAAGCATTTCGGCTGGCAAAGCTGGCTCGGCGGCGTGCTCGACCCGATTGCCGACAAACTGTTGTTGATGGCCGCTTTCGTCTGGTTGACGCTCGACGGCAGTCTGCCGGCGTGGCTTACCACGATCGTGGTCGGGCGCGATATCGTCATCGTTGCCGGCGCGCTGGCCTATCATCATTTTGTCGGCCGCTTCAATGCGGCGCCCAGCCGCCTGTCCAAGCTGACCACCGTGATCCAGATCTGTTGTGTGCTCGCGATGTTGGTACGGCTCGCCGGACTCGTCGCGCTGACCGACGCGATGCTCGGCGTCCTTTTCGGTGTGACTGCCGCCCTCACGGTTGCGAGCGGCGCGCACTACGTCGTGGTCTGGAGCCGGCGCGCTTTGCGCGAGACGGTGGAGAAACGCGGATGAGCACCAGTGCGCTGGACCTTCGGCTGCAATGGCTGATCGTGATCGTCGTGGCCGGCATCGTGCTCTACCTGCTCGGTCCGGTGCTTACGCCGTTCGTCGTTGCCGCGCTTCTGGCCTACCTCGGCGATCCGCTGGTCGATCGCATGGAACGCTGGCACATGGGCCGCGGCCTTGCGGTCAGTCTGGTTTTCCTGGTCGTATCGATTGTTCTGATTGCGGTACTGTTGATCCTGGTGCCCTTCATCGAGCGCCAAATCGACAAGTTCCTGACCCAGTTTCCGATCTGGATCGACTGGTTACAGACGCGGGCGACGCCGTGGATGCGAGAACATTTCGGCATTTCCCCGGACGTGCTCGATACCCGGCAATTGAGCGCAATCATGCAGGCGCACTGGAAAGAGGCCGGCGGATTTGCCGCAAGTGTGATCGGGCATGTATCCAAGTCGGGCATGGCCGTGGTCGGCTGGATATTCAACCTCGTGCTGATCCCGGTGGTCGCATTTTATCTTTTGCGCGACTGGGATCTGCTGATTGAACGTGCGCATGCCTTGGTGCCGCGTTCGGTGGAACCGACCGTGACGCGTCTGGCCGGCGAATCGGACGCCGTGCTCGGGGCGTTTCTGCGCGGTCAGCTCAGCGTCATGATCGCGCTCGGCACGTATTACGCGATCGCGCTGTCGCTGGTCGGCATCGATGTCGGACCGTTGATCGGCATGCTGGCCGGTTTGATCAGCTTCGTGCCGTACCTTGGTTTCATGACCGGCATCGTGGCCGCGCTGGTGGCCGCCGTCGTGCAGTATCACGATTGGACGCACGGGTTGCTGGTGCTCGGCGTATTCGCGATCGGCCAAATGCTCGAGGGCTATGTGCTGGTGCCCAAACTGGTCGGCGACCGCATCGGTCTGCACCCGGTGGCGGTCATCTTCGCCGTACTCGCCGGCGGCGAGTTGTTCGGCTTCGTCGGGGTGTTGCTGGCCTTGCCGGTCGCATCGGTCGTGATGGTGTTGCTGCGCTATGCGCATGCCCGCTACACCAGCAGTGCGTTATATCAGTCCAAAGCCGATGCGCCAGTCATCGTGGAAGCGGGGTCGGAGGCGTTTTCCGACGCTGCGGC
>JBAVZT010000146.1:0-3153 GCA_049588955.1 Rhodanobacteraceae bacterium
CCGCAACGATCAACGCCAGTTTTCTCGCCCTGTTCGGCGTGGCGTGCGTCATGGCCATCGCGAGCGCCGGGCGCTTTTTTTTCGTCAGCCTGTTCGGCGAACGCGTGGTGGCCGACCTGCGCCGGCGGCTCTACACGCATCTGCTGACGCTCGACATCACGTTCTATGAAAGCACGCGCGTCGGCGAACTGGTCTCGCGGCTGGCCGCGGATACCGAGCTGGTGCAGACCGTGGCCGGATCGAGCCTGTCGATCGCGCTGCGCAACAGCGTCATCCTGATCGGCGCGTCGGCTGCGCTGCTGCTCACCAGTCCGCGCCTGACCGGCCTTGCCGCGCTGGTGATCCCGCTGGTGCTTCTTCCGATCATCGTGTTCGGCCGGCGCGTGCAGCGGCTGTCGCGCCAGAGCCAGGATCGCATCGCCGACAGCACCGCCGTGGCGAGCGAGACACTGCATGCGATTCACACGGTTCAGGCCTATACGCGCGAGCCGGTCGAGGGGCAGCGCTATACCGATGCAGTGAATCTCGTGCTGTCCACTGCACGCCGGCGCATCGGCGTGCGCGCGGCGCTGACCGCGATGGTCATCCTGCTGGTGTTCGGCGCGATCACGCTGGTGCTGTGGGCCGGTGCCAAGGCCGTGGTCGGCGGGTCGATGGATGCCGGCGTGCTCGGACAGTTCGTGTTGTACGCGGTGTTTGCGGCCGGATCGGTCGGAGCACTCAGCGAGGTCTGGGGCGATGTGCTGCGCGCGGGCGGCGCGCTCGAACGCATCGGCGAATTGCTCGACACCGAGCCGGCCATCCGGTCCGCGGCCGATCCGGTCGCATTGCCGCGCAAGGTCCGCGGGGCGCTGCGCTTCGAGGGCGTGGAGTTCGCCTATCCCTCGCGACCGGACCGAGCGGCGCTGCACCAGTTCAGCCTCGACATTGCGCCAGGCGAAACCGTCGCGCTGGTCGGTCCCTCCGGCGCGGGCAAGACGACGGTATTCCAGTTGCTGCTGCGTTTTCACGATCCGTTGCACGGACGCATATTGCTCGACGGGTTGGACCTACGCACGCTCGCGTTGGCCGATCTGCGCGGCGCGTTTGCCCTGGTTCCGCAGGAACCCGTGCTGTTCGGTGCCAGCGCTGCCGACAACATACGCTTCGGTCGCACCGGTGCGGACGAGGCGGCGGTCGTGGCTGCTGCGCGCGCGGCGGAAGCCGACCAGTTCATCGCCGACATGCCGGATGCCTATGCAACCGAGCTCGGCGAGCGCGGCGTGCGCCTGTCCGGCGGCCAACAGCAGCGCATCGCGATCGCGCGCGCACTGTTGCGCGACGCCCCGGTGCTGTTGCTCGACGAGGCCACCTCCAGTCTCGACGCGCAGTCCGAACACCTGGTGCAGCAGGCACTCGACCGCCTGATACGCGATCGCACCACCCTGGTCATCGCGCATCGGCTCGCCACGGTGCAGCGTGCCGACCGTATCGTGGTCATGGACGGTGGCCGCATCGTTGCCGAGGGTACCCACGCCGATCTGGTGCACGCCGGCGGCCTGTACGCCGAGCTCGCGCGCCTGCAGTTCGCGGCCTGACAGGCGCTGCAGGGATGCATCGTGCGCGAATCGATCACCTGAAGTGATGGATTCGCGCAGCGACGTTCGCGTACCTGACCCGCGTGGAGCGACTGAAAGGGACCGGAAAGGACTTTTCAGCACCCTGCCGGCGACGCCATCGGTACAATTGCTCGAACGCGGCCGGGGGGGAGCCCGCGACGAGGCGTTCCGAAACGACTTTCACCATTGCGGGCGCGACAGCGCTGCATTGAGCATGACGTGCTGACCGATTCCGAACTCGAACCCCAAGCCCTCGATCGCGCTTGCGCGCTGCCGGCGCGATGCTACGTCGATGCTGCCGGTGTCGCGCTGGATCGCACGGCGGTGTTTGCGCATGGCTGGCAACTGCTCGCGCGCAGCGCGCAGCTCGCCGATAGCGGGGATCATGTCGTCGCCCGTATCGGCGATGTGCCGCTCCTGATCGTGCGCGGCGCTGACGGCGTGCTGCGCGCGCTGCACAACGTGTGTCGCCATCGCGCCGGACCGATCGCGACCTGCGATGGTCGTGGCGCGCGCAACCTGTCGTGCCGCTATCACGGCTGGACCTACGCACTGGACGGGCAGTTGCTGCGCGCTCCGGACATGGACGGCGCGGCCGGCTTCGACTGTGCGCGGATCCGCCTGCCCGGGGCCAGGGTCGGCGAATGGCGGGGCCTGGTGTTCGCCGCACTCGATCCTGAGCCGGAACTTGCAACGCTGCTCGACGGCATCGATGATCGACTCGCCGGCACCGATTTCGCGGACCATGTATTCGAACGGCGGGTGAGCTACGACATTGCCTGCAACTGGAAGACCTACGTGGACAATTTCCTCGAAGGCTATCATTTGCCGCTGGTCCATCCGGAGCTCAACCGCCTGCTCGACTACCGCAGCTATTCGACCGAAACCGCCGCGTGGTATTCGGTGCAATCGAGTCCGCTCGACAGCGGCGACGATCTGTATGGCCGCGGGCAAGCGCTGTACTACTACATCTGGCCCAACACGATGTTGAACATCCTGCCCGGACGCCTGCAGATCAACCGCGTGATCCCGCTCGACGCGGGGAACTGTCGCGTCGAGTTCGACTACTGCTACGCAGCGGGCAATCGCAGCGGCGCGGCCGACCGTCGCAACGACGACGAGGCGTTCAGCGATATGGTGCAGCGGCAGGACATCGCGATCTGCGAGCAGGTGCAGGAGCGCCTCGCATCGGGCTCCTACCATGCAGGCCGGCTCAATCCGCGTCGCGAAAGCGGAGTGCACCATTTCCACGAATTGCTGCGCGCGGCATACCGCGCCCGGCAACCTTCGCACTGACGCCGAATTCAACCGGTCGGACTTGCTGCGGCCAGCCGCAGCGCGGCAAACGCTCTCGCGCTAGCGATGCCGGTTCATGCCAGCGGTTGCACACCCGCCGCCTGCGAGCCTTTCGGACCCTGCACAATTTCGAAATTCACGCGTTGCCCCTGCTGGAGCGTACGGAAGCCTTCCGCATTGATCGCCGAGTAGTGCACGAACACATCCTCGCCGCCTTCCTCGGGCGCGATGAATCCAAACCCCTTGGAATCGTTGAACC
>JBAVZT010000147.1:0-7483 GCA_049588955.1 Rhodanobacteraceae bacterium
GTCGAACTGCGCATAACGCGACGCCAGCGGCGCGCCGAGTGCGCGCTCGACCGCCGTCCGCGCGATCGCTGCTGGAAACGGGGCGACCTGATCCTGCAAGCGCGTCAGCTCGTCGGCCACGTCTGCCGGCAACAGGTCACGACGCGTGGACAGAATCTGCCCGAACTTGACGAAAATCGGTCCGCACTCGGTCAACGCCAGGGTCAGCCGGGCGCCGCGCGGCAATCCCGCGACAGCCGCGCGTACGCGCGGCAGGAAAAGACGCACGAGTTTCAACGGGCGGTACAAGTGCGCTGCATCGATCAGTTCGTCGAGCCGGTAGCGCACCAGCAGGATGGCAATGCGCGCAATACGCGGAACCTGGCGCAACGGGGTCATGCGCCGGATTTTCCGGGTTGCCCTTGCAGCCGCGCGATACGCACTGCCAGACGGTCGATCCCTTCGCGGAGTCCATCGACCTCGTCGAGAAACCTCTCGACTTCCGGCCCCGCAACCAAATCGCGAGTTTCATGGGTCAGGAATTCCGCCGTATCGCGCACCAACGATTGCGCAGTGTTGCGCGACCAGCCAAATCCCTTGCGCAAGGCACGCGCCAGCTGAAATCCGACCAGATCGCCGAACAAGCCGGTGAAGACCGCGTCGATATCCGGCGCGAATTTCGACATGATCACATCGAGCTGGCGCGCGAGCTCGGCGTCGCCGGCAATCTCGACCGCACCGGGTGGCAGGTCGTTGCCGGCTCCGGCACGCATGGCCATCGACAACAGCCGCCCCGGTGTGGTGCCGATCGTGAGCGCGCTGTCACCCTCGAACGCCGGTCCGATCGCAACGCGGCCGCCACGCAGGTGGATGCGCAAAGCCAGGGGTGTGTTCTTGAAATCGAGCGTCAGCGCTCGACCCTCAAGATTCCCGAGTCGCGCGCGCGACTCTGCATCGAACACGAGCACGCCATTGATCGCGCCCTCGAGCAGGCGGCCGAGGGCGACAAGCACCGAATTTGGCATCCTGGTGGCTGATTCGAAGGAGGGAGCCGGCATGGCTGGATTCTAGCGCCTGCTGCGCACGATGCCGCTGCTTGCGACGCGA
The DNA here is from genome assembly GCA_049588955.1 of Rhodanobacteraceae bacterium. Taxonomy (GTDB): domain Bacteria; phylum Pseudomonadota; class Gammaproteobacteria; order Xanthomonadales; family Rhodanobacteraceae; genus Dokdonella_A. Next base: position 1,087 of record JBAVZT010000147.1, read on the forward strand.
AACTCGAAAGGACATCATCGCAGGGAGCCGCTCAACCCATATCCTGGCAGCAGGATCAGGACGCATCCGGCGTACTCGTCGCGTCGAGTTCCTCGCGTGCGACGCGCATCACTTCCGCCACGACCACCGGCTTGCTGATGAAGCGGATGCGCTCGATCGGCGGCAATTCGTCGCGTTCGGGCGGTGCGTCGGGCCGCACCAGCAACAGCACCGGCCCGCAATAACCGCGGTCCAGCAAGGCCGAGAGGGTACGTACGCCGGTCATGAGATTCATGTCGGCATCCATGACGACCAATTCCGGCAGCGCCTCGGCATCGATAATCTGCAATGCGACCGTACCGCTCTGCGCCATCCGGGTGTCGTAACCATGCAGGCCGAGACTGTCGGCGAGAAACGACAAGGTCGCGCTTTCCTCGATCACGACGAGCACTCGCTCTCCCTTGCCCTGGGGCAGCGACGGGGCTTGCCCTTGCACCGCGTCCGTGGTCGGCAGCGGCAGATAGAGATTGAACGTGGTTCCCTTGCCGGGCTCGCTTTCGATACGCATGACGCCGCGATGGTTGTCCAGAATGCGCTTGCACGAGATCAGGCCGAGACCCGTGCCATCGGCCTTGGTCGTGAAAAATGGCTGGAACACTTTTTGACGCACCGCTTCGGACATGCCAATGCCGGTATCACTGACAGCCAGCTTGAGATACGCGCCCGGCGCATAGTTTCCCTCTTCCTCGAAGAAGGCCAGGTCGAGTTCGGCAGGTTCAGCGGACAACGTCAGTGTCCCTCCGCTCGGCATCGCCTGCAGGGCATTGAGACACAGATTGAGCAGGCACTGCTGCAGTTCGGTGTGGTTGCCCTCGAGTTCCACATCCGTATCCGGCTGTTCGATTCTGAGTGTCACGTGGTTCGGAACGCTCCCCTGCAGCAGCAAGCCCAGCGCATCCACCAGTGCAGCAACGCTTACGCGCCCGCCACTGGTGCGGCTGCCGCGCGCAAAGGCCAGCATGGAGGCGACCATGTCGAGCCCGCGCTGGGCACAGTCGGAGATCAACTGGCCAAGCTGACGCAGCTTCGGATCGTCGCGTTCCTCGATCAAATTCGACGCGATCAGCAAGGGCTGCAGAATATTGCGCAGATCGTGACTGAAGCCTCCGGCCAGCAGCGCCAGGCTTTCATAGCGCTGGGCCCGCAGCAGTTCGGCCTCCGCGCGTTCACGCTTGCCGCGCTCCTCGACCTCGCGCAACGCCCGTCGCGCCACCGACGGCAGACGCGCAAGGTTGTTCTTGAGCACAAAATCACTGGCGCCGCGCTTGAGCGCCTCGATCGCGGCTTCCTCGCCGATTGTGCCGGACACGAACACGAACGGAACGTCAGGCGCCACCTTGCGCGCGAGATCAAGTGCCCGGTAGCCGGAAAATCCCGGCATCGTGAGGTCCGACAGCACCATATGCGGTCTGAATTCTTCGAGTTCGCGGTGAAACCCGGCTTCGTCATCGACGACACGATGTTCGAACAGAAATCCGTCTTCGCGCAGCTCGTCGGTCAGGAGTTCGATATCGGCAGCGTCGTCCTCCACGATGAGCACGCGTGCTGGAAAATTCTGGCCGGGCATTCGCGCTGCCTCAATCTGCGGGCAACGGTTCGTTGAGGACCGCCCAGAACTGCCCGAGCATCTGCACCGCCTCGAAGAACTGGCGCGCATCGACCGGCTTCACCACGTAGGCATTGACGCCCAGATCCCAACTGCGCACCAGATCGTTATCCTCGCGCGAGGAGGACAGGATCACCACCGGCACGTGCTTCAGGCGCTCGTTTTCGCGCATGCGACGCAGCACTTCCAGGCCATCCATGCGCGGCATCTTGATATCGAGCAGAACCACTACCGGATCGCCCGGCCCGCGCTCGCTGAATCCGCCGGTGCGAAGCAGGTAGTCGAGCGCCTCGACGCCGTCTTCGACATGCACGATCGGATTGGCAAGCTTGGTCTCGCACAACGCGTCGATGGTCATCTCGGCGTCCGCCGCACTGTCTTCGGCCAGCAGAATCGTTCGGATTTCCCTATTCATGTTGCCACTCCGGGTGAATTGCCGGCATCGGGCGAGGCCGGGATGGAAAAGTGGAATGCCGCTCCCTGTCCGGGTTCGGCTTCGGCCCAGACACGACCCCCGTGTCGGACAACGATGCGGCGTACATTGGCCAAGCCGATACCGGTGCCCGGAAAATCGGTCGGCTTGTGCAGACGCTGAAATACCCCGAACAACTTGCCCGCATGTTGCATGTCGAAACCGACGCCGTTGTCGCGAACCACAAACGTGTGTTCGCCGCGTGGTGAGCGGCCCGATTCGACTTCTATGCGCGCACGCGCGACCTTCACCGTGTACTTGACTGCATTGCCGAGCAGATTCTGCCACACCTGACGCATCATGTTTTCATCGGCGATGACAATCGGCAGGCGGCCGACGAGCCAATCGATGGCGCGACCTTCCGTTTCGACCTCGAGCTGCGCCCTTGCCTCCTCGGCCAGTGATTGCATATCCACCGGTTGCAGGCGCAGCGCATGGCGACCGAGTCGCGAATAGATCAGCAGATCCTCGATCAGGGTGGACATGCGGCGCGCGGACGCGTTGATCACCTCGAGATAGTGGGCCGTCTTGTCGTCGACGGCCTCGCCCAGGTGCTGGCCGAGCTTGTCGCTGAACCCGGCGATATGGCGCAGCGGCGCACGCAGGTCGTGGGAAACCGAATAGCTGAACGCCTCGAGTTCGCGATTGACTTCCGATATCTGCTCGACCTTGCCCTCGAGCTGATCGTTGAGCTCGCTGACCTGGTCCTCATTGCGTTTGCGCGCCGTGATGTCGCTGGCCACCAGCAGCACTGCCGACTCGTCGCTGTCCGGCAGGGTCATCAAGCGGGCATTGACCAACACGATGCGCTCGGCCCCGTCGACGCTGGTCTGTTCAAGCTCGTAGTCCCACAGCTCGCGACGGCGCCTGGCGACATCGGACAAACGCTGGAGCAGGGCGGCGTCGGACCAGGCACCATCGCCTGCGGCTCCGAGATACTGGCCGACGTGCACTTCGCCGCCGCTGCCGTACAACTCGCCAAAGGCCGCGTTGGCCATGATCACGCGCAATTCGCTGTCGAGCAGCGTGATCGGTTCGCGCACCGTCTGCAGGATGCGTTGCGCGCGCGCAACCGCGCGCCTGGCGACGTTTTCCGCGCGCAATCGTCTTCTCACCTGGCGCTCGGAGAGCAGGATCACGGTGCCGAGCAACAACAGCTGTATGAGCATTGCCCCGAGCGTTACCCATCCGGCATTGCGACGCTCGATTTCGGCGATGGCCTCACGCTCCCGATACAGCTTTTGTTCCTCGGCAATCAGCGCTTCGGCCGTTTCGCGAAACGCGAACAGACGCTGCGCATCCGCAATGGCGACGCGTGCGCCCGCCGTATCCCCGGCATCGATCTCGGCGATTGCGCGGTCGAAACCGGCCACACGACCATCAACGATCGCCTGCAACCTGCCAATGCGGTTTTGCTGCTCGGAATTGTCGCGCGTCAACGTGCGCAGCAGGTCGAGCTGGTTGGCCATCTGCGCTCGATCATCGCGGTAGCGCACCAATGCACCCTTTTCGGGCAGGCCCGCAAAAATCGTCAATACCGCGGCTTCCATGTCACGCAGGGTATGCAGAAAATGATATGCCGTTGCCTTGACCTCGGAGCTGTGAGTCAGCCATGCCGACGCCGCATTCGTGGCCTGGTTGGCACGGCGAACCACCATGAACGGCAACCACACACTCACCACCACGGCAACCATCATGAGGATCAGCCGCAGGTGCGCTTCGCTGTCACGGGTGAATCCGAACCATCGCACGATCGACGATTTCCTGTTTCGACGTAACGTCCGATTCTGTCACGACGCGGCGAGGCGGGGGAATGAGGCTCGTTGGCGAAAGGTCCTGCAAGTCCGATTGGCGAATGCGCTGCAACGTCCATGCGCCTTTCCCAACCCGTCGGACCCCGACGGCGCAAAAGCGCTGGCTTGATCCGGCGGGCCGAACCAAGCAGCCATTGCCGCTCAGCCGGAAACTTGCACGCGGGCCGTCCAAAGCCGGCTCGCCCCGCGCCACGCGAATCGTCTACACTGGCATCCAGCCGGTTCTACCGCCGACGAGGGAGAAGCCAATATGCGCACCGGGTTGATTGTTGCGGGCATCATCATTGTGGCACTTGGTGTTGCGGCGTTTCTGGGCAAGTTCAATTTCAACCAGGACCAGCAGGTACTCAAGATTGGCGACGTGTCGGCCACGGTGCAGAAGGAAAAGACCGTGCCTCAATGGATCGGCGGTATCGGTGTGCTGGTCGGGCTCGGGCTTATCGTGGTCGCCGCCACCCGCAAGAGTTGACGCTCGTCGCACCCGGCAAAGCGCAGGGCGAATCCAGGGCCGACGCGAGCGGACCGGCGTTGCAGCGGCTCAGCTGCCGCCAAAGAGTTTGCTCGCCAGACCTTCCAGTGCGGCAACGTTGATTCCGGACTGGACCTGATCCGGGGCCGGTACCTGCCCGTCCGGAGTCAGATGATCCACGACCTTGGGCAGCATTCCGGCCAGCTGGGCGGTGAGCTGGTTCGGATCCATGCCGAATCTGGCCGCCGCTTCCTGGAGCAGTGGAGCGAGCGGCGAGCTCCTGATTGCGTCGCCGAGCTCGTCGCCGGATATCGGCTTGTTGGCGTCGTTGGAGACCCACGATTGCACATGCGCGCCGAGTCCCCTCCGTTCGAACAGCGCCACCAGGCCGTCGATGCCTCCGACTTTTTCGATCAGTCCACCGGCCAGATTGAGCAATTGACTGCCGTTTGCATTGTTTGCACCACCGGCGAGATCGTTGACCACCGTATCGAACAGGGACATCGAAGCCTCCTTCGCAAGGTAAATAGGGAAAGCCGCCCGCAGGCGCTCGTCAGACCCATGATACCCCTCCGATTCGGTTGCGGTGCTGGCAATCGCAAGCCTCGGCGAGAAGCCGCGCCGGGCGGCTACAATCGCAGCGATGGATGTTTCCTATCTCCTCGATGCGCTCAATCCGGCGCAGCGCGAGGCCGTGACTGCGCCGCTCGGACACTATCTGGTACTGGCCGGCGCCGGCTCGGGCAAGACACGCGTTCTGACCCATCGCATCGGCTGGCTGCTTGAAGTCGAGCGCGCCTCGCCGTGGTCGGTCCTGGCGGTCACCTTCACCAACAAGGCCGCCGCCGAAATGCGCGCTCGTTGCGAAGATCTCATCACGCGTGGCGCCCGCGGCCTGACGGTCGGGACGTTCCACGGTATTGCGCATCGACTGCTGCGCCGCCACTGGCGCGAGGCGGACCTGCCGGAAACGTTCCAGATTCTCGATGGCGACGATCAGCAGCGGCTGGTCAAGCGCACCATCCAGGGCCTCGGTCTCGACGAAGCGCGTTACCCGCCGCGTCAGGCCGCGTGGTTCATCAACAGTGCGAAGGATGAAGGCAAGCGCCCCGACGCGATCGAGGCCGGCGCCAATCCCGCGGCGCACACTCTGATCGGGATCTATCGAGCCTACGAGATGGCCTGCCGACGTGCCGGGCTGGTCGATTTCGCCGAACTGCTGCTGCGCTCGCACGAACTGTGGCTGCGGGATGCGGAGTTGCTCGCCCACTACCGCGAACGTTACCGCCATCTGCTGATTGATGAATTCCAGGATACCAATACCATCCAGTACGCATGGATCCGCGTGCTCGCCGGCGGCACCGGCACCGTGTTCGTCGTTGGCGACGACGATCAGGCGATCTACGGCTGGCGTGGCGCCAGGGTTGAGAATGTGCAGCATTTCCTGCGAGATTTTCCGAACGCGAGCACCATCCGGCTGGAGCAGAACTATCGTTCCACTGCGAACATCCTGAGCGCAGCGAATGCAGTCATCGCGCACAATCCGAGCCGGCTCGGCAAGCGATTGTGGACTGCCGGCGAGGCCGGGGCGGCGATCGAGTTGTATGCGGCGTACAACGAGCAGGACGAGGCGCGCTTTGTCATCGATCGCGTGCGCACGAATCTCGAGGCCGGCACGCGGGCCAGCGATATGGCGATCCTGTATCGGTCGAACGCACAGTCGCGATTGTTCGAGGAGCAACTGGTGCAACATGCCATCGCCTACCGCATCTACGGCGGGTTGCGTTTTTTCGAACGCGCGGAAGTCAAGGACGCACTGGCCTATCTGCGCGTGATCGCCAATCGTCACGACGACGCGGCGTTCGAACGCGCGGTGAACACGCCCCCTCGCGGAATCGGAGGGCGCACGCTCGACGTGTTGCGCCGGCGCGCGCGGGAGGGCAACGCGTCGCTGTGGGAGGCCGCACTCGCCACGCTGGCCGCCGACACGCTGGCCG
>JBAVZT010000148.1:0-2027 GCA_049588955.1 Rhodanobacteraceae bacterium
TCGCCGACGTTCGTCGCAGCGTCGGCGAGATGCCGCTGCTCGTGCCCGGCGTCGGTGCGCAGGGCGCCGATGTCGCGGCGGTGGTTCGCAACGGACGCGCCGACAACGAACCCGGGCTCGTAATCAACTCCTCGCGCGCGATCCTTTACGCGGGCAGCGGCAACGACTACGCCGACGCGGCGCGCGCGGCTGCCTTGTCGTTGCGCGATGAAGTCAGACGCTGCAGCAACGCGTCGACCGACAACGCCCCCGGACCGGCGATGGCGAGCCAGGCAAAAATCGCAAAGTAGGCGGTCTCCTCGAATCCGAGCAGGGTTTCCAGCGAGTCGACCTGATCCCATAGCGCGGACTTCACCGCAACGACCATGACCACCGCCAGCGCTCCGCCGGCAAAGCGCGTGAGCAGGCCGACCAGCAGCAGCACTCCACCCACGAACTCAAGCCCGGACACGAACGGGGTCAACACGTGCGGCAACGGAATGCCCCAGTCGATGAAGTTCTTCGTCACCAGCGGCAGATTCTGCAACTTGCCCCAGCCGCTCAGCAGGAAAACATAGCCGACCACGAGGCGCGCGATCAGCGGGCCGAGCCAACGAAAATGCGCAGCCACACGGGCCGGCCAGTCAATCAGTGCCGCAACGAGCATTCGCATGAATCCCTCCCTATCTGGTGCACCATAAGACCCGACCGTGCCGGGGTTGCTTTCGCTTGAAACCCACAGGATGAGGCCGACACATCACCGATACGCACGCACCTCACAGTCATCGGCGAGGCTGAACGGCGTGAATCGCGTGGACGCATCGTAAGTGTCGATACCCTCGCTGCGCTTGAGCAGTCCGACCACAGCATACGTCAGTGGCGTGAGTACGACCTCCACCAGCACCTTCATCAGCCAGTTGAACACGATCACTTTCACGACGGTCTGGCTTTCCCATATCCCGATGAACGCGATCGGATAGAAAGTCAGGCTGTCCACACCCTCTCCGATCACGGTCGAGCCAATCGTGCGCGTCCAAAGCCAGCGCCCGGATGTCCAAAGTTTCATTTTCGCCATCACATAGGCATTGGCAAAATCCCCGATCCAGAAACCGATCAACGAGGCCAGAGCGATGCGCCAGGTGCTGCCGAACACGATTTCCAGGGCCGGTTGCAATTTCGCATCGAACGGTTCGGCCGGGCTCACCGGCATGTGGATGATCGCCTGCGACATCAGGCTCGCGAATATCAGCGCGCCGAAGCAGATCCAGGTGGCACGCCGCGCACGCGCGTAGCCGTACACCTCGGTCAGCACGTCGTCGAAAATGTAGCTGATCGGAAAAAACAGGTTGCCTGCGCCGAACGTCAACGCGCCGATGAGCGGTAGCGAAATCGTGCAGACCTTGGCCGGGCCGATCAGGTTCGAGCACAGCACCACGGCCGCCATGCCGCCGACCATCAGATCGTAATAGCGAAAGCCGATCCTGCGATCGGCACGATCGGCCCGTGCGCTCATGCGGGCCGAGCGCCCATTCGTTTCAACGCCATCGCGGACGCCGTCAGCGCAAAGTGGGTCCAGATGCCGCACCATACGATCGCGCGCAACAGCGGATTGCGCGCGGCCGGGTCGTACTTGCGAAAATAGCGCCACATGCCGCGATGTTTGTGGCGCTCCACGAAAATCGGCCGCGCGCGGCTGGATGCGCCTTGCAGATGGCGGGCCCGGAGCGAATTCGCGATCGCAACACGTGAACCCGAATCACGCACGCGCCGGCACAGATCCAGATCCTCGCAATGCAGGAAATAGGCTTCATCGAAACCGTGCAGGCGTTCGAACATCTCCCGCCGCAGACACAGGCATGCGCCCGACACCGCTTCGACGATTTCGACGGAAGCATCGGGCTGACGCGGCGATCCCATTTCCACGCCGGCGAACACCGGCCAGCGCGATTCCAGCCGCGCCAGGCCGCTGATCGAGATCAAGGCACGTCGCAAGGTCGGTTCCCGGCGGCGGTTGCCGCGCGCCAACCGGCCATCGACGTCGCACAACG
>JBAVZT010000149.1:0-7103 GCA_049588955.1 Rhodanobacteraceae bacterium
CGGTTCGAGGGTGAGAAAGGACAGTGCGCCGGCCGCCCACACCCAGCCGCAGGCGCACCACAGCAGCAACCCGAGCGCGAGCAACAGCAGACCATTCAATGTCCACATCGCCGCGCGCGAGTACTGCTGTGCACGCAGCGCATCGTTGTCCTTGAACATCGTTTCCTCGACCCAGGTGCGTTCCTGGGCTTTCTCGTTCAAGACCTTCGCCGGCCGCAGCGTGAAGTCGTCGGGCATCGCGTGACCGACCCAGAGTTTCACCAGCGGTGGGTGCTCAGGATTGAGGTGGAAGTCGCCTGTTCGCGCGTACGCCGTCCCGGCCACGATGTGCCAGGGTTCGTCGACCGTGAGGCTGTCCAGACGGGTGCCGATCCATGAGCGCAGCACGCACAGCGCGACCAGAAGGAGCAGCAACAAAAACCCGATGATGGGCCGGCTGCGCGGCAAAGACGGAAAGGGCGATGCGTTCATCGATGGCCCGTCTCCAGGGTTCCCGGGCCGGGTACCGAATCGGATAGCTGCGATGTTTGCCGGGAAGCATCACGCACGGCGTCGGCGACATCGAGTACGCGCAGGAAATTCTCGCCGGCTACCTTGTGCAGATCCGCATCGCTCCAACCGCGGCGGGCCAGCTCTTCGAGCAGGCTCGGGAATTTCGACACGTCTTCGAGACCGCTGATCGTGAAATCGATGCCGTCGAAATCGCTGCCGATTCCAACGTGGTCGATTCCGGCAATATCGCGCACGTGTTCGACGTGATCGGCGACATCGGCGACCGTGACCGGCGGGGCCGGGTGCGCCTTTTCCCAGGCGTCCATCAAAGGTCTGGTCGCCTCGCGATTGCCGTCGTACTCCCGCAGCAACTGCGTTGCGTACACGCCACCGGCGTCGTACCAGTCCGAGTACGCCTTGCGGGTGAACTCCGGCACGAACGACACCATGACAATACCGCCATTGGCGGACATGCGCCGCAGCACATCGTCGGGCACGTTGCGCGAGACATCGCAGAGCGCGGAGGCTGACGAGTGACTGAAGATCACCGGTGCGATCGCCTGGTCGAGTACATCGCGCGCGGTATCGGCCGACGCGTGCGAGAGATCGACGAGGATTCCGTTTTCCTGCATCCAGCGCACGACCTTGCCGCCCTGCGGCGACAGCCCACCGAATTTCATCGGTCCGGCATGCCCGTCGGCCAGGTCGCTCGGTTCTTCGTAGGCGAGGATGTCCGAACGCAGGCCTTCGGCTGCGAGGCGCTTGATGCCCGCCTCATCGGTACCGAGGCGGTCGGGATCTTCCAGCGCCAGCAAAATGGCGATCTTGCCGGTCGCATGCACCGTGCGCACATCGGCCGATGTCCTGGCCATCGCCAGACGGTCGGAATAGCGCGCAGCCATGGCGCGCGTGAACGCGAAACCTTTCAGCGTGCCGGCGAGATCGGGCTCGGAATCGAGCCAACCCGAATTGAGAAGTTGCGCTCCGACCATTCCCTGCTGCCAGCGCGGAATATCAGTGTGTCCGCTGACGTGGCCGCCGATATCGTAAGCATCGAAGCCACGCGGACAGCCCTCGCGGCAGGCGTGGTAGTGAATGTTGAGATCGTTGTGGCCGTCGACCAGCGGCGTGTCCCGCAGGATCGACGCAACGCGCATCCGGAGGGGATCGACCGAGCCGCGCACCATCGTGTGGCAACCTGCCAGCGCAAGCCACATGCCGGCCAATGCCAGCGTGGACATGAATCGTTTCATGGCAGTGTCCCCACGCGCGATGCGCGCATGCACTCAGGCAGCGATACGGGCACGAGCCCGCGCCTATTGCGGATTCACGATCGTCTTGACCAGCGACGCATCGAACTGGATCGTGCCCGCCGTCTTGGTGCCGGCTGCATCCATGGTCAGGGTTCCAGCCAGGCGATTCGTGCTGTCGGTGCCGAGCTTGAGTGCGCTGCCGGCCACTCCACCGCTGAAACTCGCAGGCTCGATGCGCGCCGCCCAGGAGACAAGACGTGGATCGTCGTCGAGATCGAGCCGCAGGAAATCAATGGTCAACAGCTCGACGCATCGGGTGTCTTCGCAAGCCTCGATGGCGGCTCTCTGGTCCGCAGCGGTGAACACGAGGCTGCGGATCGTCTTGTCGATGTTGTAGGTGTCCGGACGGATGATGTAGTACGCATGCGTCAAGTCGATCTTGAATGGTTTGTGCGCACTCTGAATGGTCAGCGTACCGCTGGCCGTATTGACGTCAGCGCCCTGGATCGGGGGTGGGACCATCAGCAACATGGCCGTGGCCGCGAACAGCGGAAACAATCGGATGGCCGAGATGTTCATGCAAGGTCCCTGTGTGAGCGCGCAGTCGCGCATTCGTGTCCACGCAGTGTCGCGTGCGCAGGGGCCACGCCGTTCCAGCGGGCACCAGTCAGGCCCCGAAAGCCCGAGGCAGCCGGGTCACTCAAAAATGAAAAATGATGTCAGGGACAATTTCCGAATTGCATCGATCCAGCAAGGTGGCGCGAGAATTGGTTCCCTCCGTGCCCTGACGTCGGCCTGATATTGCCCCGGATGCTGCTGACACCGGGTTCTAGGCGATTTCCCGCACCGATTTGCGCAGCGCGGCGCCTAGCGCCACGAGCAACATCACCGCACCGGCAATCAGGAACATTCCCTTGAGGCTCCAGGCCAGGAGAAATCCGGCGACGGCCAGCGAGACCGGTGCCATTCCGATCGATGCAAGCATCAGCACGCTCGACACGCGCCCGCGCACGGCCGTCTCGATACGCTGCATGATCCAGGCGCCGATGTGGACATTCACCAGGCCCGCGGTGACACCCATCAGGAACAGAACGCCGGCGATGCTCCACGCATTCGCGAGCAGCCCGATCGATGCGAGGCAAATGCCGAGCAGGAGCGATGCGAGGAGGATCATGACGCCGCGCCGCCGCATCTTCCAGGCTCCGGCGATGACGGCGCCGAGCAGGCTTCCGGCGGCAACGGCGGAGATCATGAGTCCGTACGTCCCGGCGCCGCCCAGTTTGGTGCGGGTCAGGTAGGCGAGACCGACGACAACCGGGCCTGAAATGCAGAAGTTGAGCACCGCAACCAGCAGCATCAACGCACGCAACGGGACGTCCCTGACGACGTACGCGATGCCCTCGGCGATCGCGTGCAGCACGTTCTTGTGCACGGCATGCGAAGGCGGCGGATCGGGCAACCTCCACAGCGCGGCGATGATGAACAGGAAACTGAAGGCGTCGATCAGAAAAGCGGACGCGACCCCGAGAAGGTTCACCACCAGCCCCGCAGGCGCCGGGCCGACGATCATGCTGAGCTGCGCGGTCGTCTGTCGTAGCGAGGATGCGGCGACCATCTGCTCGCGCGTCACCAGCGAAGGCAGATAGGCACTGGCGGCGGGAGCGGCAAACGCGTCGGCGACACCGAATACGACCACGACGGCGTAGAGTTCCCACATCCGCATGATCCCGGACCAGACCATGATTGCGATCGCCGCGACGAAGACGGCGCGCGCCGTCGCCGTCGCCATCATGATCTTGCGCGCCGAGACATAATCACTTGCCGCGCCGCCGAACAGCATCAGGACGACACGCGGAATGGCGCCGGCCATCATGACCGTGCCCAAAGCCAGTGCAGAACCGGTCAACCCGAGCACCAGCCACGGCAGGGCGACCAGGTAGAATTGGTCGCCGAGCAACGAGATGGTTCCGCCGAGCAGCCAGCGACGGAAGTTGGGGTTGCGCAGCGGGTGCTCGGCGACGGTTGGATCGGCGGAGGGTGCGGGCGTGCTCATGAGAGATTCTTTCAGGAAGAAAAGCGACGGAGGGCAAGAAGGGATCCGAGAATTGTCCCCGAGACCGATTCTTGTTTTTCACACGATGTTTCGCCCGGCGATCGCTACCGACGTTCAGGCGTCCTTGTCTCCCGCGAACCACGACCGCACCTGCGCGCGCCAGTCCCAATTCGTCAGCCGCCTGCCGAGCTCGGTTTCGTGGCGCGCGAGATTGAGTCCGGCGAGGTAGCCAACGTAGGCGACGACGAGCGCCATCCAGCCGACTTGGCCGTGTTCCTCACCCGGCCACCACGTGATCCACAGGATCGCCTGCAGGAATGTCGTGAACTGGTTGACCAGCAGGTTGACGATGAATTCGATCGGCCCGCCGTGGAACATCTGCTCGATGCTCGAAGGGTGCGCGATCGTACTCAGCACACCGCCGCCTTCGATGACGATGAGCGTCCACAGTGCGGCCACGCCGTAGAAACCTCCACCGAACTTCATCCATTTTGCGTGCAACAGGCTGTCCGCGTGAGCCCCGGATTCCTTGGTCGCCTGCTTGACCTGCTTCAGACTCGAACGGATCGCCTTGTGGTCGGCGTCGCGCGCGAGTTCGCCGCGGCTGTACAGGCGGTAGAACAACAGCCAACTCAAGGCTGCAACGGGCAGCCCCAACGCGAACGTGATACGCAGAACATCAAGTAACATGTACAGATTTCCACCAGTGTGCGTTTGCACGGACGAAAGCTATCATGCGCAACAAGCCGACCGCCACGCGGGTCCAGGGGATCGGCCATGCGCGCGTGACGTCCCTTAACAACGCGTTCGGCTCCGCGGCCGTGCGTGTCGTCTTTACGCTGTCTTCGGTACCGGCAACGAACCGATTATTGCTGCTCGGTCGCGACGGACGTGTCGCCGGCATCGCGATCGCCGGAGACACGCCTCGAAGCTGGCTGGGTGTCGCCATCGGTACGCCGGCATCGCTCGCGCCGATCCAGGCAGCTCGATTGCGCCAGGTGTTGAGGTTCAGTACGTTGGTTCGCGGAATGCGGCTGATGGGAGGCCGCAGCCGAGGGCGCAATGACGCAACGCGCGGCGTGCGCTGGACTGCGGACAAGCGAAGTTCCGGAGGAGGGAGCTGGGGGTAAATCCTGCTCTGGCGCGGGTTTCAAGCGTCAGCCACGCCGCGCCGCTTCGATCGCAGCGATATCGATCTTCCGCATGTCCATCATCGCGTCGAACGCGCGTTTGGCGACCGCGGGGTCGGGATCGGTGACCGCCGCGGTCAGGGCGCGTGGCGTGATTTGCCACGACAGTCCCCACTTGTCCTTGCACCAGCCGCAGGCACTTTCCTGGCCGCCGTTTCCGACAATCGCGTTCCACAATCGGTCGGTTTCGGCCTGATCGTCGGTTGCCACCTGGAACGAGAATGCCTCGCTGTGCTTGAACGCCGGCCCCCCGTTCAGGCCGAGGCAGGGGATGCCGAGTACGGTGAATTCGACGGTCAGCACGTCGCCCTGCCTGCCCGAAGGGAAATCCCCTGGCGCGCGATGGACCGCGCCCACCGCGCTGTCCGGGAATGTTTCGGCGTAGAACGTCGCGGCATCGAGCGCGGTGCCGTCGTACCAGAGGCATATCGTGTTCTTGCTGACCATTTCGATTCTCCCGAATCAGGACGGAACCGCGGCAGAATACGTTTTAAGGAGAACCCCCTCAAGGTTCCGCTTGCTATTGGTGGAATGACCCAATGGGACCGTGTCTACATGCGAAAGTGATGAGCGAGCAGACGCGGCGGACGCAGAGTCAGGCGCGCGCGAGTGTGTGGCCGTGTCTCTCGACTGGCTACGACGAGGGCGAGAAACGCGGGCACAACTGATCAACAACGAGGCGTTGACCCGGAAAGAGAAAGGGACGGAGGCGATTGGCTCGGAATAATTGAGGGATGTTGCGATCCTGCGCCGCGCGCATCCACGTCTGTTCCAATGCGAGAAGCTGCGATTTCGTGGAGGCGGCCGCGTACGCGGCAGCGGCAGGCAGCAGAAGAAGAGCAAGCAGTCCCGCCGCCCAAAAATAGGGTCGGAGGGAATTGAATGCCGGTGCGGGGCCCCGCGCCGCAATCTGCTCGATCCAGCGACTTGCTTGCCGAGCGCGCGGTAGGCTTCCTCGAGGTCGTAGTCGGCGTGCAGGCCGAGCCAGAATCGCAGGCAAGCAGGGACCTGGCGGCCACCATGCGCTCACTCATTCAAGGCCAGGTTCGTCCCGTTTGCCCCCGCGCTTGAGCACGCCGGTACCACGTGGGACCATCGCGCGATGACTCGCCGGCCCGCCGAAATGCCGCATCTGCGCGATCTCGTGCGACTGCGCCGCGCGCGTAACCGGATCGACCGGTGCGCAGGCGCATTCGTCGAACGTCGGGGTGCTGGCCGGCGTCGCGCGGGTAACGGCCGGCTCGCCATGCGCAAGTTGCCGGTGCTTTGCGTGCTTCTGCTTGTGCTGCCCGGCGTAGCGAACGCAAGCCGTTTCGATCCGTCCCATCTCGCCCAGGACCAGGGCACCTACCGGTTCGCGGACGGCACCTGTGTAACCGGGGGACGGATGGATGAGGATGGTGTCCGTCTGCTGTACATGGACGTGTGGAATAACCGCATGGGAATCCTGCTCGCGTCGCGGCACGGCACGCTCGTGTCGCTCTTTCCGCACGGATTCAATGGGGGGCTGGACGCTTCCGGCAACACGCTGACGCTGACTGGCCCGGACGCTACCGTCCGCAGCGCGCACCGGCTGCATCGGCCCGACGCGCGCGCGGTGCGCTTCAAAAGCGGCGAGCTGACGCTGGCAGGCACGCTGTATACCCCGCCGGCGGCGACGGGCAAGCTGCCAGCGGTAGTGCTGGCCCACGGGTCGGGGCCGGTGGATCGTTTCGGCGGCCCCTGGATCACCTTTTTCACCAACCTGGGCTTTGCCGTGCTGTCGTACGACAAGCGCGGTGTCGGTGAATCGGCAGGCGGTTGGCACACGGCCACCTATGTCGACCTGACGGGCGATCTCGATGCCGCCGTCGATTGGTTGGCGCGGCAGCCGGAGGTCGATCCCGCACGCCTGGGCATCCACTCCACCAGCCAGTCCGGCTGGTATGCGCCGCTGGCTGCCGCGCGCGACGATCAGGTGCGTTTCCTGATCCAGCGCGTCGGCCCCGCCTTGTGGATCGGCCCCGTCACACAGCATGAAAACGAAGGCGACTGGCGCGCCGCCGGCGTGCCGGAGACCGACATCGCTCCGGCCGCGGCGCTGTGGCTGCGTCTCAATACGCTGGCCCGCCAGGG
>JBAVZT010000150.1:0-1960 GCA_049588955.1 Rhodanobacteraceae bacterium
GCGCAGCACCGGAGCGCGTCAAATCCGCGCGCGTCAGTTGATGGCGGGCGAGCAGATCGAGCGGCAACGGCAGCCTGCCTTCGCGCATCGTGTCGCCTTCGAGACGAACCAGTTCGCGCAGCGCCCGGGATGTACCCTGTGAGGCGGAAGTAGCCGCTGCACAGACGCCAGCGAACATCATCGCCTGCGCCTGGGCAAGCGGCGCATACAGGCGCTGGTGACCGGCGAGCAATGCGCTCAGATCACCCGAAGCGTCCGCATCGCGCTGGCTCATGGCCCCGGCAATCAGGTCATTCCAGGGCGCATCAGCGAACGCATCATTCCGGGTCAGTACGCGTGTCAATGGATGTTGCGGGGTTCCGCGTGCCGCTGCGATCAGCTCGGCGGCCCACCATTCGAGCTTGCCGGCCGCAACGGCAGCCTCGCGCACATCGTAGGCGCAATGCTCAAGTTCCCGAGCGAGGCACGCGAAAGCCGATTGCACGGCGCGCTGATCGGGCGCCACAAAGCGCAAGGCAACCGCGAGTTCTGGATGCAAACCCGTCCATTTCGCCTCAAAACCCGCCAACGCGCCGAAGTCGTCCGTCACGGAGCGAGGCCGAGGGATCCAGGCAGTTCGTGCGGTGTCTTGACCACGAGGTCGGCGCCCCAGGTCGCCGGATCGCCTCCGTCGAGATACCCCCAGGCTGCGGCAATCGTGCGCGTACCAGCCGCACGGCCGGCCTGCACATCGCGCACGTCATCGCCAACGACGACCGCCCGTGCCACTGCCGCCCCCGCCAGTTCGCAGGCATACCGCACCGTTGCCGGATCGGGTTTCTTCACTGACAGGCAATCGCCGCAGACGAGCGCCGCAAAGCGTCCGGCAAGATCGAGTTGATCCAGCAGCGACCGCGTCAGCCAGCCGGGCTTGTTGGTCACGATGCCCCATGCAATGCCGGCATCGGAAAGACGGTCGAGCACGTCGCTGATGCCCGGGTACAACCGGGTGTGCACTGCGATCCCTTGCGAGTACAGTTCAAGGAATCGCGGCAACAGTGCCTCGATGCGTGCGTTGTCGGTACCACCCGGCAGCGCGCAACGCAGCATCGCGCTTCCCCCAGCGGAAACGGAACGTCGCAACGCCTCGGCAGGCGGCGGTGGCGAACCGATCTCCTCGCACAAGAGCGCCGCCGCGGCGATCAGATCAGGGGCACTGTCCACCAGCGTGCCGTCCAGATCGAACAACACGACGCTTGCGGATTCACGCACGCTCATGGTGGCCGCGTGGCACACGCCAGGTAGTTGACCGCGACCCGACGGCTCAGCGATGCTTTTCGTATCAATGGGTTATAGGCAATACCGCACAATTCCTCGAGCGTCAGCCCGGCCGCGCGCAGATCTCCCGCAAGCTCGGCCGGCCTGATGAACTGCTCGTAGTGGTGGGTGCCGCGCGGCAACAACCGCAACAGATATTCGGCCCCGACGATTGCGGCGACGAAAGCAGCCGGCGTGCGATTCAAGGTCGACAGGAACAGCCGACCGCCTGGCTTGAGCAACACCGCGGCCGCGCGAATCACGCTCGACGGATCAGGAACATGCTCGAGCATTTCGAGGCAGGCGATGGCGTCGAACCGCCCGGGCATCCCGGATGCCAGGTGCTCCGCACTGATCTCGCGATAGTCCACCACGAGGCCGCTTTCGTGCAGGTGCAGCCTGGCGACATCGAGCGCACTCCGGGACAGGTCAATCGCCGTCACCCTGCTTCCGGCTCGGGCCAATCCTTCGCTGAGGAGACCACCTCCACAGCCGATGTCGAGCACCTGTGCGTCCTTGAGCCGCGTGCGTTCGCCGATCCAGGCCAGGCGCAGCGGATTGAGATCATGCAGCGCGCGCGATTCACCGCCCGGATCCCACCAGCGTGCGGCGAGCCGATCGAACTTAGCGATCTCGGCTGCATCGACATTGACCGGTCCGGTGC
>JBAVZT010000151.1:0-4494 GCA_049588955.1 Rhodanobacteraceae bacterium
GACCGGGACGCCCATGCGCAGGATCGATTTGGCGAACAGTTCGTTGGCCGACGCCGATCCGGATCCGTTGACATTGGCAAACTTGACGACGAAGTCGTTGATCGCTGCGATCGGCTGCGCGCGCGCAAGTTTCATGTCGCGACTGCTGTTGTCAGGCCCGCTCTCGTCAAGCCCGCTCTCGTCCAGTCTGTTCATGCCGCGCGCGCGGTCGCGCTCCCACTGCACGCCGGGCCGGCCTGTGCCATCTCGAGCAGGAACTTCTGCATGTCCCAGGCGCCGGTCGGGCAGCGTTCGGCGCAAAGGCCGCAATGCAGACAAACGTCCTCGTCCTTGACCATCGCGCGACCGGTCTTGAGCGGGCCCGACACATACAGATCCTGGGTCAGATTCAGTGCCGGCGCCGTCAGATGGGTGCGCAAGGCGGCCTCGTCCTCATCGCCGTTGTGGGTGAAGCTGATGCAGTCCATCGGACAGATGTCGACGCAGGCATCGCATTCGATGCAGATGTTCTCGCTGAATACGGTCTGCACGTCGCAATTGAGACAGCGCTGCGTCTCGCGCCACGCGGTCGCCACGTCGAAACCGAGTTCGACTTCGAGATTGATGTTGTTGAGCGTCTTTGCGGTATCGGCCCACGGCACCTTGAAGCGTTCCTCCGGCGAAATCTCGCTGTCGTAGCTCCACTCGTGGATGCCCATCTTCTGCGACACCAGATTGACCGTCGGAGGTGGTCGCTTGGCGACATCCTCGCCGGACACCAACCGATCGATCGTGATGGCCGCCTCGTGACCGTGCGCGACCGCCCAGATGATGTTTTTCGGGCCGAACGCGGCGTCGCCGCCAAACAGCACATGCGGCAGCGAGGACTGCAGCGTCACCTTGTCCAGCACCGGCAGGCCCCAGCGATCGAATTCGATTCCGGCATCGCGCTCGATCCACGGGAACGCATTCTCCTGACCGACCGCCACCAGCACGTCATCGCACGGCACCAGCACATCGTCCTCGCCGGTCGGAATCAGGCGCCTGCGGCCGTCTGCATCGTATTCGGCGCGCACTTTCTCGAAGCGCATGCCGCTCAACACCCCGTCGTGGTGCAGAAAAGCCTTGGGCACCTGGTAATTGAGAATCGGGATGCCTTCATGCATCGCGTCTTCCTTTTCCCACGGCGAGGCTTTCATGTCCTCGAATCCCGAACGCACGATCACCGTGACATCCTCGCCTCCGAGCCGTTTGGCCGAGCGGCAGCAGTCCATCGCGGTATTGCCGCCGCCGAGCACGATCACGCGCTTGCCGATTGTCGTGACATGGCCGAAATAGACCGAAGCCAGCCAGTCGATGCCGACGTGGATGCGGTCCGCTGCTTCGTCACGGCCCGGCAGATCCAGATCGCGACCGCGCGGCGCACCGCAGCCGACGAACACCGCGTCGTAGCCTTCGGCAAGAAACGCCTTGAGCGATTCGATGCGGCGGCCACCGCGCAATTCGACACCGAGATCGAGGATGTAGCCGACTTCCTCGTCGATGATGTGTTCGGGAAGGCGAAAGCGCGGCACCTGCGTGCGCATGAAGCCGCCGCCCTTGGCATCGGCTTCGAACACGATGACTTCATAACCGAGTGGCGCGAGATCGCGCGCTACCGTCAGCGATGCGGGTCCTGCGCCGATGCATGCCACGCGTTTGCCGTTCTTTCGGCGTCCTGGCTTCGGCATGCGCTCGCGCAGCACTTCGTTGAAATCGCCCTTGAGGTCGGCTGCGACGCGCTTCAATCGGCAGATAGCGACCGGCTCTGGCTTGTCGCCGTTGTTTTCCTCGACCCGCCCGCGCCGGCAGGCCGGCTCGCACGGCCGATCGCAGGTGCGCCCGAGAATGCCCGGGAACACATTCGATTCCCAGTTGACCAGATAGGCGTCGGTGTAACGCCCGGCCGCGATCAGACGAATGTATTCGGGCACCGGCGTGTGCGCCGGACACGCCCACTGGCAGTCGACCACCTTGTGGAATACATCAGGATTGCGGATATCGGTGGGTCGCACCTGGTGCCTCTCTGGCTCGCGCTGGCATCGTCAAGATACGCTTCGAGCGCAGTCTAGCAGGCCTGCCGGACGAGCCCGCAGCAAGGCATCGCGGTCGATCAGGGAGTGGGGGAACATCGCAAAATAGAGAGCCCAGGCGCTCAGCCGCCGCTGTCCTTGATGGCCTGATCGGTACGCGCCTTGTCCTGATCGATGGTCTTTTGCACACCACGCGCCTTGTCGAGCGCTTTCAACTGCGTGTCGAACACGGTTTTTTGCCGTGCAACGGGCTTTTTCGCGGTGGCAGCTGCCGCCGCGTTCGCGCCATGGTCATCCGCGGCGTTGCCGCACGCGGTCAGCGCAGACAGCATGGCGAGAAAAAATGCGGTACGAATCATGGGCTGCTCCGGGAATCGCGCATGCGGTAAAGTCTGCGTCAGCAATCAAGGGCGATCAAGTGTATTCATCACGTTGGCGACTGGACGGGCAGGTGGCGCTGGTGACCGGCGCGAGCAAGGGCATTGGTCTCGCCTGCGTGCGCGAACTGGCCGTTCTTGGTGCCGAGGTGCTGCTGACCGCACGCGACGAGACCCTGCTCGAACAGGTCTGCGAGGATCTCGCCGAGGAATTTCCGGACGGCGAATTCCGGTTTTTCGCGGCCGACATCACCGAGCGCGAGCAGCGTCTGGAGGTATTCGACTGGATTGCCGATCTCGGCGTGCCGCTGTCGCTGCTGATCAACAATGTCGGTACCAATATCCGCAAGAAGACGCTGGACTATTCCGACGACGAAATCCGGATGCTGATCGACACCAATCTGATGTCGGCATTCGAGATGTCGCGGCTCGCGTATGCGCATCTGGTGCAGCATGCGAATGCGGCGATCGTCAATGTCGGCTCGGTATCCGGGCTGACCGCGATACGTACCGGTGCGCCATACGGCATGACCAAGGCGGCGGTGCACCAGTTGACGCGCAATCTGGCTTCCGAATGGGCGGCGGACGGAATCCGCGTCAATGCGGTCGCGCCGTGGTACATCCGCACGCAACGTTCGGAGCCCGCGCTGGCCGATCCGGACTATTTCGAGGAAGTGATCGAGCGCACGCCAATGGCCCGCGTCGGCGAGCCGGAGGAAGTCGCCGCGGCGATCGCATTTCTGTGCCTTCCGGCTGCCTCATACATCAGCGGCGAGTCGATTGCAGTGGACGGCGGATTTCTGCATCACGGTTTCTGAGGCGCTCGCGCGGTCCAGGGACTCGGGCGGCCCTGTCGCAGACCCCGGAATCGCAGCCGAAAACGGCGAGTTTGTGCCCGGCATCGCTGCTAGCATGCTCGTCCATGGAAATGTCCGCCGCCTCGTATCGACTCGATCAACGCGCCTGCGAACGCGCCCGCCTGACTCGCGATGCGCGCTTCGACGGCCTGTTTTTTACCGCAGTTACGTCGACCGGGGTTTATTGCCGACCGGTATGCCCGGCGCCGGCGCCGAAACCTGCACATGTGCGTTATTTTGCGAGTGCCGCCGCAGCGGCCGCGGCAGGATTCCGACCGTGTCTGCGCTGCCGGCCCGAGGCGGCACCGGGATCGCCGTTGCATCGCGCGCGCAGCGACCTGGTGGCCGGCGCGTTGCAACTGATCGACCAGGGCGCGCTCGACCATGCCTCGATGGGCGATCTGGCGCAGCGCATCGGGGTCGGCGAACGCCATCTGCGCCGCATATTCGCCAGCGAAGTCGGCGCGAGCCCGAATGAGGTGGCTGCGACGCGCAGGCTGCTGTTCGCCAAGCAATTGCTGACCGAAACCGCATTGCCGATCACCGCAGTCGCATCGGCAGCCGGTTACGCGAGCCTGCGCCGCTTCAACGCGGCATTCCGCGATGCATACGGCAAGCCGCCGCGCGCGATTCGACGTGGACTCGCGGCACCGGCAGCGAGTGAATTGCTGCTGCGACTTCCGTATCGGCACCCGTACGATTTTGCCGCGTCACGCGATTTCCTTGCACGTCGCGCAATACCCCGCGTCGAGGCGGCCGATGCGAACGGCTATCGGCGCAGTTTCATCGCTGCCGGAAGACCGGGCTGGTTCGCGGTCGAATCGCTTCCGCACGAGCATGCACTTGCGCTGCACATCCATCATGCATCCACCGCTGCGCTTGGTGAAATCGCCGCACGCGTGCGCCGCATGTTCGACGTCGACGCGGATCCGGGCGCGATCGCCTCGACTCTGCGCGGCAGCGCATTGCTCAAGCCGCTGCTGCGGCGCTGGCCCGGTCAACGTCTGCCCGGTTGCTGGGATGGATTCGAACTCGCCGTGCGCGCCGTGCTGGGCCAGCAAGTCAGTGTCGCCGCCGCGCGCACGCTGGCCGCTCGCCTGGTCGATCGTTACGGCATGCCATTCGCCGAAGGTTCAGCGGTCGGACTCGATGCATTGTTCCCGACGCCGCAAAGTCTGGTCGATGCACCGCTCGAGTCGATCGGCATCA
>JBAVZT010000152.1:0-8418 GCA_049588955.1 Rhodanobacteraceae bacterium
GGGCAAGGTCGATCCGGTGCTGATCGAATGCCCGGGCGAACTCAAGAGCGTGCTGCCGGCGCTGCTCGAGGATGGCGATCTGCTGCTGCTGCTCGGCGCCGGCGATATTGGTCAGACGGCGAACGAACTGGTTGCTGCGGGCAAATCGCAGCGGGGAGCGGCCTGATGCGCATCGGCGATGCCCGCGAGTTCGGTCGTGTCGCAGTGGCACTCGGCGGGCAGTCCGCCGAACGGGAGGTGTCGCTCGATTCGGGAGGCAAGGTGGTGGCGGCCTTGCGCGCGCGCGGCGTCGATGCGCACCCGGTCGATGGCATTCCGGCATTGCTGGATGCGCTGCGTGGTGGCCACTACGCGCGCGTGTTCAATGTCCTTCACGGGCAACATGGCGGTGGCGTGGACGGCGTGTTGCAAGGCGCACTCGATTCGCTGCATGTGCCCTATACCGGCTCCGGCGTGCTCGGCTGCGCGTTGAGCATGGACAAGGTGCGCAGCAAGTGGGTATGGCAGGCGCTGGATTTGCCGACGCCGGCCTTCCAGCCGCTGCGCAAGGGAGCGGACGTGCACGCGGCGGCGCGTGCGACCGGCTTGCCGGTCATTGTCAAACCCGCTTGCGAAGGCTCCAGCGTCGGCGTCAGCCGCGTGTTTGTCGAAGCCGACCTCGACGACGCGATGGAACTGGCCTCCCGCTACCCGGGCGACCTTATGGTCGAGACCCTTGTCGAAGGCGATGAATTCACGGTCGGCATTCTCGAAGGCGAGGCGTTGCCGACAATCCGCATCGTGCCCAGTGGCGACTACTACGATTACAACGCCAAGTACATTGCGGAGGACACCCAATACATCTGTCCCGGCCTCGACGACGCTGCAGAAAACGAACTGCAGGCGCTGTCGCTGCGCGCTTTCGATGCACTCGCCTGTTCGGGCTGGGGGCGCGTCGACATCATGCGCGACCGTGACGGGCGCAACTGGCTGCTCGAGGTCAATACCGCACCCGGCATGACCACCCATTCGCTGGTACCCAAGGCCGCCGCAGCGATCGGCCTCGATTTCGCACAATTGTGCTGGCGCATTCTGGAAACCAGTTTCGATCGCGCAAGCGAGGGTGGGCCATGAAGAGCGGCCTGGTTCTCAAGCTGCTGGCCTGGGGCATCGCGCTGACGCTTGTCGCGCTGCCGGTCGTCGGCGTACTCAACGGATGGTTCGCGGCAGGTCGCTGGCCGGTCCACCGGATCGATGTGCGCGCACCGTTCGATCACATCAGTGCCGAGCAGATCCGCACCGCGGTCAGCAGCGAGCTCGGTGCGGGTTTCTTTGCGGTCGATCTCGATCAGGTCTGCGCCGCGGTCATGCGTCTGCCGTGGGTGGAAAGGGCCGATGCACGCAAGCGCTGGCCGGACACGATCGAACTCACCGTTTACGAGCAGCACCCGTACGCGCGCTGGGGAGCGGATCGGCTGGTCAATCGCCATGGGCACCTGTTCAGTGTGCCCGGCGCGCCGAACCTTCAAGGCCTGCCGCAATTGTCGGGGCCGGACGCGCGCCTCGACGACGTGCTGGCATTTTACGTCGGCGAGTTGCCGCACTTTGCGGCCAGCGGTCTGGTACTCGAATCGGTCGCGTTGTCCGAGCGCGGCAGCTGGAGCCTGACCGTCGCCAGTGGTGCGGTGATCGAGGTCGGGCGCGAGGACGCCAAAGGCCGCCTGAGCCGCTTTCTTGGCGTCTGGCCTCGGCTCGCTGCCGGACGCGAGGGCACACCGGCATACGTCGACTTGCGTTACGAAAACGGTTTTGCGCTGCGCTGGAACGAACCTGCGGCGCCCGCATCGAATGCCGGCGTCGTGCCGGCCCCCAAGGTTTGATGATGAATCGCAAGAGCGAAAAAACCCTGATTGTAGGTCTCGACATCGGCACCTCGAAAGTGGTCGCAATCGTGGGTGAACATGCGCCGGACGAGACCGTCGAGATCATCGGCATCGGGTCCCACCCTTCGCATGGACTCAAGCGTGGCGTGGTGGTGGATATCGAATCGACCGTGCATTCGATCCAGCGCGCGATCGAGGAAGCCGAACTCATGGCCGGCTGCCAGATCCGCTCGGTCTACGCGAGCATTTCCGGCAGCCACATCAAGGATGAAAACTCGCACGGTACCGCACCGATCCGTGACAAGGAGGTCAGCCAGTCCGACCTGGATCAGGTGCTGACTTCGGCCTGCGCCGTGGTGATTCCGGCGGACCGGACGGTTCTGTATCGCGAGCCGCAGGAGTATCTGATCGACGGTCAGGAGGGTATCCGCCATCCGGTCGGCATGTCGGGCGTGCGAATCGAAGCCAACGTGCATCTGGTCAGCGGCGCCGCAAGCGCGGTGCAGAACATCACCAAATGCATCAATCGCTGTGGTCTGGCGGTCGACGAATTGCTCCCCGCAGCTGTGGCTTCCGCGCGCGCGGTGCTGACGCCGGACGAATGCGAACTCGGCGTTTGCCTGGTCGACATCGGTGCCGGCACCACCGATATCGCCATCTACACCCAGGGCGCGCTGCGTCATACCACGTCGCTCGCGATAGGTGGCGATCAGGTGACGTCCGACATTGCGCATCTGATGCGCACCCCGACCGCGCATGCCGAGGAACTGAAGGTGCGCTATGCCTGCGCGCTCGCGCAACTCGCTCACGCCGAAGAAACCATCCAGGTGCCCAGCGTCGGCGATCGTCCGCCGCGACGCCTCGCGCGCCAGAACCTCGCCGAAGCCGTGCAGCCGCGCTACGAGGAGGTGTTCGAAATGGTGCAGGCGGACCTGCGCCGCAGCGGTCGCGAGGAACTGGTACGCGCTGGTGTGGTGCTGACCGGCGGCGCGGCACGCATGGAGGGTGCGCTTGAGCTGGCCGAGGAACTGTTCCACATGCCCGTGCGGCTCGGGCTTCCGCAGCACGTCGTCGGCTTGTCCGACGTAGTCGCCAATCCGCTGCACGCCACGGGCGTCGGGCTGCTGCTGTACGGCAGCCGTCAGGAAGTCAATCGCAGCGTGCCGGGCGCAGCGGCCGTCGGGGTCGGCGGCCTGCTCGGGCGAGTAGCGAACTGGTTCAAGGGCGAATTCTGAACGCAGATCGAGAGGGCAGATTCAACGAGCGGGAAACAGAGGACGGAAGAGAAAAAAGCGTAGGTGCGGGAACGAATCGAGGATGCAGCAGGCGACGACAACCAGCCGACCTGCCTTGTGCCTCAGTCATCAGAACCGGAGGATCGGAACATGTTTGAGATGGTCGAAAAGCTGGCACCGAATGCGGTGATCAAGGTGATCGGGGTAGGCGGTGGCGGCGGCAACGCCGTCAGCCACATGGTGTATGCCGAAGTGGAAGGCGTGGATTTCGTCTGCGCCAATACCGACTCGCAGGCGCTCAAGAGCAGTGGCGCAAAATTCACCCTGCAGCTGGGTGCGAACGTGACCAAGGGCCTTGGTGCGGGTGCCAACCCGGAGGTCGGGCGCCAGGCGGCACTCGAGGACCGCGAGCGCATTGTCGAGCTGCTGCAGGGTGCCGACATGGTTTTCGTCACCTGCGGAATGGGCGGCGGGACCGGCACCGGAGCGGCGCCGGTCGTTGCGCAACTGGCCAAGGAACTGGGCATCCTGACGGTCGCGGTGGTCACCAAGCCGTTTCCGTTCGAGGGACGCCGACGCATGCAGGTTGCGCTGAAGGGCATCGACGACCTGCAACAATATGTCGATTCGCTGATCACCGTGCCGAACGAAAAACTGTTGACCGTGCTTGGTCGCGACGTGACGTTGCTTTCGGCATTCAAGTCCGCCAACGACGTATTGCTCGGAGCCGTGCAGGGGATTGCCGACCTGATTACCCGGCCCGGTCTCATCAATGTCGATTTCGCCGATGTGCGCACCGTGATGGCGGAAATGGGCATGGCGATGATGGGCAGTGGCAGCGCACGCGGCGATGATCGGGCGGTGGCGGCAGCCGAGGCGGCGATCAACAATCCGCTGCTCGAAGACGTCAACCTGGCCGGTGCCTGCGGCATTCTGGTCAACGTCACCGCAGGTCAGAACCTGACCATGCGCGAGTTCGACGACATTGGCCAGGTCGTCCACGGGTTTGCCAGCGAAGATGCCACTGTGGTGCTCGGCACTGCGCTCGACACGGAACTTCAGGACGAAGTGCGCGTGACGGTTGTTGCCACCGGGCTGAATCGGCAGGCGGCACGCCAGCCGATCCGTGATCGTGATCGCGATCGTGAACAGGCGACCGCGTTTCACCCGCGTGTCGTGCGCAATGCGACGACTGGAGCAGTTGACTACGCCGACGTTTCGCCAGACGCGTCGCCGGGTGTGCGGCACGCGGCGCTCGAGCGCAACGCATCGTCGGCGGAGGCAAGCAGCGACTATCTGGACATCCCGGCGTTCCTTCGTCGTCAGGCCGACTGAACCGGCGCGTCCGCCGCCTTCAGGTGGCGGCGCGTCGAACGTTTGACCGATGCGGTGGTCCGAGGATCAAGGTCAGCGCGAGTTGCTCGACGCTGCAAAAGAAGAGTGGTTGCGCGCGTTCGCTATTGTCTTCGGAGCGGGTCGCCCCTGTGCCGCTCGTCCCGATCGAAAGCACGCGGCGCCTGATCGAAGGGCTTGCGGCGACGCCGGTTGATGTGAGGAAAGTCGATGTTGTGCGAACGCAACAGTGTGTCGGATTGCTGCGTCATTTAAACTTTCCTTAACAGTTGCCGTATGCTAGCATCTTCCGCGTTTTTGTCCGCTCCTGCCTTGGGGTAAAAGCATAAAAATGATCAAGCAACGAACGCTCAAAAACGTGATTCGGGCGACGGGCGTGGGTCTGCATACGGGTGAGAAAGTCTACATGACCCTGCGGCCGGCAGCAGTGGACGTGGGCATCGTATTTCGCCGTGTCGATCTGGAACAACCCGTGGAAATCCGTTCCTGCTGCAAGAACGTCGGCGATACGCGGCTTTCGACCACCCTGGTAAACGGCAAGGTTCGCATCGCCACCATCGAACACCTGCTTTCCGCGATGGCCGGCCTGGGTATCGACAATGCCTATGTGGATGTCTCCGCGGCCGAAGTGCCGATCATGGATGGCAGCGCCGGACCCTTCGTTTTTCTGCTGCAATCGGCCGGAATAGAGGATCAGCACGCACCGAAACGATTCATCCGCATCAAGAAATCGATCACCGTGCGCGACGGTGACAAATGGGCGCGCTTCGAGCCGTTCGACGGCTTCAAGGTCGGTTTCTCGATCGATTTCAATCATCCGATGTTCACGCGTCGCACATCGACCTCGGAAATCGATTTCTCGACCACCTCCTTCGTCAAGGAAGTCAGCCGCGCTCGCACGTTCGGCTTCATGCGGGACATTGAAATGCTGCGCGAACGCAATCTTGCGCTCGGCGGCTCGATGGACAACGCGATCGTACTGGACGACTACCGTGTATTGAACGAGGACGGCCTGCGCTACGAGGACGAATTCGTCAAGCACAAGATCCTCGACGCGATCGGTGATCTGTATCTGCTCGGACGCAGCCTGATTGGCGCGTTCTATGGATACAAGTCCGGTCACGAACTCAACAATCGGTTGTTGCGCGCCTTGCTGGCCGATGCCGCGGCGTGGGAAGAGGTCAGCTTCGACGACGAACACGATGCACCGATCTCGTATGTTCACCCGGCTCAGGCCGTCTAGAAGCGACCCGCACACGCTCTGACTGGTACCGGAGCGGCGTTTCCCGGTAAATCCGGGCACCAGACCCTTGCCCAGGGAGAGAAATCCATGCAGGATGCGTCGCTCGCCTTCCGGATTTTCGTTCGGTCGGCTTGCGGGCCGTCCGGGGCACAGCCGGTCGGTCAGCCGGAACAAGCGGGCGCGACAGTCCGGGCTCCGGCGGTGCATGGCGCGATGCGATGAAGCCGCCCCGGCTTCCTCCATCAGGGTGCTGAAGGAACCTTTCAGCGCCTCAAGGGGAATCATCCATGGCGAAGGACGCCAGACGAAGATAAAGGGCCTTCAGTTCCGGGTCCGCAAGGGACTTTGCTGCTGCCCGCAGATGCCGGGCGGTAGCTGCTGAAAGCGGTTTGCGGTTTGTCGTCTCCGGGGGAACGGGGGGCAAGGGCGCCACTTTCACGGCGAAGTGTTCGACAGCCCCGCCGAGTGCGGAGCGGGCTTGCGCCAGCAAGGTTGCCTGATGCAGCCGCAGGCGCGCGGCCCAGGTCGAACTCGTTGCCAGAAAGACAACTCGTCCGTGGCGGACGTCCGCGAGTCGACACTCGCGCGCGACCGCGTCGGGCAAGAGGCGGCGTAGCAGGTTGTCCAGCGCATCGAGAGCGCGCGCGTAATCGGCGAGCGCGCCAACGGTGATGAACTCCGCAATGGGCCGCGGGCCGGCATTGGCGGTTGTTCGGCGGGATCGGCGCTCGTTTGGCATGGCGGAACGGCAAATGGTCAATCAATGAACATCATCATCGTCGGCAAGGCACACTTCGCACCGAAGAACATCGATTTGGGCAGCACGCGAGGCCGTTTGATTGCCGCCGCTGCCGCCGCCGCAGGTATTCTGGCGTTCGTCGCGGTTGGTTTCGGGCTTGCCCTGATGGTCTCCAATCCGCGCGATCGTACCTTGCGCGAAGTGCGTGATCTGCGCGACACCATTGTGCGGCAGAGTCGGCAAATTAGCACCGTAGAGGGTGAATCCCAGCGCAATCTCGACGCGTTGGCATTGCAACTCGGTCAGTTGCAGGCCCAGGCGACTCGCCTGAATGCACTCGGGGAACGCCTGACCCAGGTCGGCAAGCTCGACGATGGGGAATTCGATTTCAGCGAGCAGCCCGCAATGGGCGGTCCCGAGGAACCGGCCAGCGGCAGCGCACTGCCGCTGGCGCAAGGCATAGAGAATCTGCGTGCGGAGTTCGCCAGCCAGGACGAGCAGCTCGGCGTGCTGGAGACGCTGCTGCTCGACCGCAAGGTGGACAGTGCGCTGCTGCCGACGGGCATGCCGGTCGCCCACGGTTATATCGCGTCGGGCTACGGCATGCGTACCGATCCGATCAACGGGCATCGATCGTTCCATTCCGGCATCGATTTCGACGCGCCGCGAGGCAGCAATATCACCGCGGTGGCCGACGGCGTGGTCACGTTTGCCGGAGGACGCTCGGGATACGGCAAGGTGGTCGAAATCGATCACGGCAACGGCTACATGACGCGTTACGCGCATGCCTCGAAACTGATCGCGCGGATCGGCCAGCGCGTTCACGCGGGACAGATCATCGCCAAGGTCGGGTCTACCGGCCGATCGACCGGCCCGCACTGCCACTTCGAGGTCTGGTTGCACAACCGGCCGGTGAATCCGATCGCCTATGTGCGATCCAAACGTGCCAGCCGCCTGTAACGACCTGGCCATCTTGTCGCGGGCAACGCGTCCGGACGCTGGCGCAGCGACCCCTTGAAAGACGCGGCCATGGCACCAACTGGTTTGTGTCGCGTGGCGCGCTCGCCTTATCATTAGCGGTTGTATCCGCGTCACCGGGCGCGCGAGACCGACTTTGCAGCCGGGCGGTCGAGCGGGCCGGTTCGGCCGCGACTTCCCCCTTTTCTGAAGACGACCGATGTTCGAACGCTCCCTGACGCGCATATTCGGCAGCCGCAACGAGCGCGTATTGCGCCAGCTCGGCAAGACGGTGGCCCAGATCAACGCGCTGGCTGACGAGTACCGTGCGCTCGGCGACGCCGAGCTCGCCGGCAAGACGGCCTGGTTTCGCGAGCGCCTTGCCAACGGCGACACTCTCGACAGCTTGTTGCCGGAAGCGTTCGCAACCGTGCGCGAGGTCGCCGATCGCGTACTCGGTCTGCGGCCCTACGACGTGCAGTTGATCGGCGGCATGGTGCTGCACATGGGCAAGATCGCCGAGATGCGCACCGGCGAAGGCAAGACCCTGGTTGCAACCTTGCCGGTGTATCTCAATGCGCTGGCCGGCAAGGGCGTACATGTCGTTACCGTTAACGACTACCTGGCGCGGCGCGACTCGGCCTGGATGGGCAAGATCTACGGCTTTCTGGGCCTCAGCGTCGGCGTGGTCTATCCGGGCATGGATCACGGCGACAAGCGCGCGGCCTATGCGGCCGACATCACCTACGGCACCAACAACGAGTTCGGCTTCGACTATCTGCGCGACAACATGGCGCTGTCGAAGGAGCAGCGCTATCAGCGCGGACTCAACTACGCAATCGTCGACGAGGTCGATTCGATCCTGATCGACGAGGCGCGCACGCCGCTGATCATTTCCGGCCCGGCCGAGGATTCGCCACAGCTGTACCTGGCGGTGAACCAGGTTGTGCCGAAGATGGTGCGCCAGCAGGAAGAGGAAGGCCCCGGCGACTACTGGGTCGACGAAAAGCAGAAGCAGGTGCACATGTC
>JBAVZT010000153.1:0-1859 GCA_049588955.1 Rhodanobacteraceae bacterium
GCGCTGGCTGGAGGTTGCGGCACGTTTTTCGATTCTGGCGGAAGCCGGCGGCGACGCGGAATCCCGGGTTTTGCGCCGCGGCACCTTGCCGGATCGGGTCCCCTGCTTTTTCCCACGGGTGGCCGAACCCGAGGTGGAATCGCGATTATTGCCCGAAGTGCGCGTCTTCACTGTAAAAATCCACCATCTGCTGCTAGACTCGCTGCGCGCTTCGCGCCGCTACAGGCTCCCGGATCGGGAAATTGCGACATCGTCAGCGGCGCACTCGCCCGTCACGCCTTTGCGGCCCTGTCAGTTGAGTCACCAGGCAGGAACAAACTCCGTTGATCGTAGCGGTTCGAGTCGAGAATTGCTTGCCGCCGGAACCGGCGCAAGTGGTTCCGGGCACGCGGACAACCCATTAATCGCCGGCGCGCGGATGGCGTCGGCAGTTTGACAACAGGCGCTCCTGTCGATGATGTCCCGAAACGGGACATCGCATGCGCAGCCGGAAACGGTCGCGCGTGACCTCGACCGTCGAGCGCCCAACAAGGAACAATAAAATGAAACGCATGCTGATCAACGCGACTCAGCGAGAAGAGTTGCGTGTGGCCATCGTCGAGGGCCAGTCGCTTTACGATCTCGACATCGAAATCCCTTCGCGCGAGCAGAAAAAGGCCAATATCTACAAGGGCCGCATTACCCGCGTCGAACCCTCGCTCGAAGCGTGTTTTGTCGAATACGGGGGCGAACGCCACGGCTTCCTGCCGCTCAAGGAAGTCTCCAGGACCTACTTCACGCCCGGCGTCGATCCGCACAAGGCGACCATTCGCGAGCTGCTCAAGGAAGGCCAGGAAATTGTCGTCCAGGTCGACAAGGAAGAACGCGGCAACAAGGGTGCGGCGCTGACCACGTTCATCTCGCTGGCCGGGCGCTATCTGGTCCTGATGCCGAACAACCCGCGCGCCGGCGGCGTATCGCGCCGGATCGAAGGTGAAGATCGACAGAACTTGAAAGAAGCCATCGATCACCTTGATTTGCCGGAAGATATGGGGCTGATCGTCCGCACGGCCGGCATGGGCCGCGACGCCGAGGAGTTGCAGTGGGATCTCGACTACCTGCTGCAACTGTGGAAGGCGATCGCCGAGGCGACGGTGACGCGTGCCGCGCCGTTCCTGGTCTACCAGGAGTCACGGCTGATCATCCGAGCATTGCGCGACTACCTGCGCGGCGATACCGGAGAAATCCTCATCGACAACGAGGAAATCTACAACGACGCACGCGAATTCATGCAGCAGGTCATGCCGAACCAGCTGCGCAAGCTCAAGTTCTACAACGACACCACGCCGCTGTTCTCGCGTTTCCAGATCGAATCCCAGATCGAGAACGCATTCGATCGCCAGGTACGTTTGCCGTCCGGCGGTTCGATCGTGATCGATCACAGCGAAGCGCTCACCGCGATCGACATCAATTCCTCGCGCGCTACCAAGGGCAGCGACATCGAGGACACCGCGTTCAACACCAATTGCGAGGCCGCCGTCGAGATCGCGCGTCAGCTGCGCATCCGCGATGCCGGCGGGTTGATTGTCATCGATTTCATCGACATGGACTCGCCGCGGCATCAACGCGAGGTCGAGGAAAAACTGCGCGAGGCGTTGCAGGTCGATCGCGCACGCGTGCAGATCGGCCGCATCTCGCGCTTCGGCCTGCTGGAAATGTCGCGCCAGCGCCTGCGACCGAGCCTCGGTGAAGCGACCCAGATCATCTGCCCGCGCTGCGACGGACATGGGCGCATCCGCAGCGTGGAATCGCTGTCGCTTTCCGCGCTGCGTCTGGTCGAAGAGCACGCGTTGAAGGACAACACCGGACAGGTGCTGGTG
>JBAVZT010000154.1:0-10445 GCA_049588955.1 Rhodanobacteraceae bacterium
GTCGATCGGCATCACGCGCGCGCGCGCGGCCACGATCCGCAATCTGGCACGAGCCTGCGTCGACGGGCGCATCGGTTTCGGCATCGAGCAGCCGCTGCCGGCATTTACCGAGCGCCTGCGCGAGCTACCCGGAATCGGGTCGTGGACCGCACAGTACATAGCGATGCGCGCTCTGTCACACCCCGATGCGTTCCCTGCCGGCGATCTGGTGCTGCGGCGGGTCGCGGGCAATGGCGTTGCGCTCAGCGAGCGCGCGCTCGAAACGGCGAGTCTCGCGTGGAGCCCCTGGCGCGCGTATGCAGTCATGCTGCTGTGGCGCGCTGCGACATGAATGGCGCCGGCGACCAACGGGTGTTCGATTTGCGCGCGGGATTGCCAGAGTCCACGAAACGCTTGCACGCAAGTGATGTGCGCGGGTCGTATTACGTGTTTTTCCATGTCGCGCGGGCATAAAGACGGAGGTTGGTTGCATGTTTCATGATTATCTCGATACGCCGATAGGTCCGTTGTTGCTGGTCGCGGATGCGAATGGCCTGACCCGGATCGGTCTGCCCCACGACGGTCACCGTTCTGCGCCGGCGCCTGCGGGCAGCCTGCGCGAGCCGAAGCGGCTGACCACGGCGAAGCGCCAGTTCGAGGCGTATTTCGACGGTCGGCTGCATGACTTCGATCTTGCACTGAACGCGCGCGGCACCGCATTTCAGCTTCAGGTCTGGGCTGCCCTTGGCACGGTTCCGTACGGCGCGACCGCCAGTTACGCGGAGATTGCACGGCGCATCGGCAAGCCGAGGGCCGTGCGTGCCGTCGGCGCCGCAAACGGAGCCAATCCGCTCGCGATTGTGGTGCCGTGCCATCGCATCATCGGCGCGGACGGTTCATTGACTGGGTATGGCGGCGGTCTACCGGCGAAGCGCTTCCTGCTCGAGCATGAGCAGCGTCATGCGCCACAGCCGAAATACGCGTTGGGCGTGTAACCGCTGCGCGGTCACCATGGGTTGCAAGCGGGAAACGGCAGGACCGACTTGCGTCGATCCCGCCATTGGGTTCGCCACCTTTACCATGAACGCAGGTGGTGGTTTACGGGCGGAACTTCGCCTTAGTGCCCTTCGGTGTTGTCGGCAGCCGCTTTGGCGCTGTCGAGTTCCTGCTGCGCTTCCTTCTTCGCCGCGTCCAGGGCCTTGTCCGCGTCATCCTTGCAGGCCGCCTGTTGATCAGCCGGCATGCCTTCGCATTTCTCGACCGCAATCTTGTGATCGGTTTCGGCCTTGGTCACCGCCATGTCGTAACGCGACTTGGCTTCGGTCTCCATCGTATCGGCCTGCTGCGCGGCCATGTCCTTCTGGGCCTCGGCGTTGTTCTGCGCAGCATCCTGTTGCGCCTCATTCATTTTCTTGGCCGCATCTTGCTGCGCCTGATTCACATCCTGGCTGGTTTCAGACGGTGTTTCCTGCTGGTTGCACGCGGCCAGCGCAAAGGTAGCGGCGATGGCACAGGAAAGCAGGGCAATACGGTTCATGGCTATTACCTCGTCGGTTCGGGATTGCGCGGCCCGCCAATGATTCTGATGGCGTCGCGTTCGCGGATGCTAACGCAACGCGCGTGCCAGATGAACATTTTTCTTCAAATCAACAAATTGAGGAATTCGCATCCCGGCGATTCGGGCGACTTGCAATCTTTCCCCACCGGTTGATTGCAAAACAGCAGGTCGCGGGCGTCTTCAATAACGCGGCAACGTCGGATCGATCTCGCGCGACCACGCGTCGATACCGCCCTGGACGTTGTGAACATCGCTGAAACCGAGGTCGCAGAAATGCTCGGCTGCATTGCGGCTCGAATTGCCGTGATGGCACAGGAACGCGAGTGGCGTATTTTTGGGCAATGCCGCGAGACGATCGTGGGAGTCGGGTTCGAACACTTCGGCCCCGGCAAATGGCGCGAGGGCTCTTTCCGAGGCCGGTCGGACGTCGATGACGGTAATGTCGCCATCACTCAGGCGCCGTTTGAGGGCGTGCACATCCAGTGCACGCACACGCGCCGGCGCGAGCGGCAGATGGATCGACAAACCGGAACCCTGTGGAGTATCGATCCAATCGATGCGCGCACCGCGCGCTCTTTGCGCGCTGGCCAGATCGAAACGAATTTCGACGCCGTTGGCGATGGTGACTATGTCGTTTGTGTGCGTCTCGCGCATCTGAAACTGCGGCTGGAACGTGCGATCGACGACCAGGAAGAGGCGGCGTTCGCCGGCATCCGCCAGCGCCGGCTGCATCGCCTTCGCGGCCGCATCGGACAAACGGATCGACGGCGCCGTGCGGTCGGGTTCGGGCAGGTGCAGCAGGCGATGCAATTCGCCGGAATCGTGCAGCGACCGCACGATGTCGGCTCCGCCCACCAGTTCGCCTTCCACATACAACTGCGGAATCGTCGGCCAGTTGCCGTATTCCTTGATGCCCGCGCGTATCGCCTCGTCGGCCAGCACATCGACGCTGGTGTACGCGTCCAGCAACCCGTCCAGGTACTCGACCGTGGCGGCGGAAAATCCACATTGGGGGCGTGTGCGCGTGCCTTTCATGAACAGCACAACGCGATCGGAGGCGAGCAATGTGTCGATACGCGCTCGCGTGTCGGCTGCAAGTGTCATGACGCGATACTCCGAAGGTAATCGCTTATCTTACCGCGCCGATTCGAGGTGCCGAAGACTCCGTGCCGAACGAGCAAGCTCGCCCCTGTGGGGGCCAACGTCAGTCGTCCGCGCGCAATGCAGCTTCGGCGGCCGGCAGAATCACGTCGGCCCATTGCGTGTACTGTGCGCCGGAGGGGTGCAGGCCATCTTCGCCCAGCATGCCCGTGTTGGCGCCCGCCGTGCGCGATGCGGCGGTCACATCGACCCAGGCGACCCGGTGGTCTGCGGCGATGCCGTGCCCGGCGGCGTTGAACGCATCGATCGCGTTCGCTTCGCGTGCGCAGTCGCGTCCCTGCTCGTGCGCGAAGCGCGTCATGCTCCAATCCGGAATCGATATGGCAAGTACCCGACCCGGCCGCCTTCCGGCCAGCGCAATTGCACGTTCGAGCAATCCGGTGAATTCAAGCCGGTAAGAATCGACGCTGCGACCCTGGTATTGATCATTGACGCCGATCATCAACGTCACCAGTGCGTAGGGCGGGTGCAATGTCGTCGCATCGATCGCCTGCGCCAGATCGCTGGTCGTCCAGCCGGTTTGCGCGATGATCATGGGTGGGTCGACGTGAAGATTGTTGGCGTCAAGCCGCCGCACCACTCGTTCAGACCAGCGCTCCTGCGTACTGACGCCTTCGCCGATCGTGTACGAATCGCCGAGGGCCAGAAACCCGGTCGGTTGTGCGCCGGTTGCGCTCACGCTGCCCAGCATGGCCATCAGGGTCGCCAGGCCGAATGGCATCGAGCCGGCGGACTGGATAGGGGAACAACTGCCTGGACGGACATTCGGACGCGCTGGTGCAGCAAGACGACCGAGTCTAGCAGGCTTCCCGTCGGCTCAAGTCCGGCCCTTCTCCGGTACTGAGGGCAACCCGTGTGTCGGGATCACTTGGCAAGTTTGTGGAATTGCTTTACAGTTTTTTAACGTCACGACGGCTGTTCTGGCCGTGGCCGAGATGTTGCTGTTCCGGCGTGTCGAGCCGGTCGATTATTTTGCCAACGGGAGAGGTGGGTCAAATGAAACGACATGATCAGGTCAGCATCGTGACGCGCGCGCTCTGCGCCGCGGGGTTGTTGTTGTACGCAGCGGCTGCACCGGTGTTCGCACAGAAAACGCGCGGCGACGATACACAGCGATTGCAGGCGATCGAAGTCACCGGATCGCGCATCAAGAAGGCCGAGGTCGAAACGCAGACGCCGGTCATCACGATCACGGCTGCGGACATCGCGGCCACCGGACTGGGCTCGATCGGCGACGTGATTCAGGAGCTCTCGGTCAGCGGTTCGTCGCTCAACACCAAGTTCAACTCCGCCGGCAACTTCGGTTTTCCGCCGGATGGCGGTGGCGTCGGTTCCGGTTCGACGACGATCTCTCTGCACAATCTCGGCGCCAAACGCACGCTGATCCTGGTCGACGGTTTGCGCTGGGTGAACGAATCTTCCGCCTCGGGCGTGTCGGCCGCGGTCGATCTCAACACGATACCGGCCAGCATCGTCGATCGCATCGAAATCCTGACCGATGGCGCATCGGCGCTGTACGGCTCCGACGCGATTGCCGGCGTCATCAACATCATCACCAAGAAGAAGCAGCAGGGCATCGCCGCGCACGTTTACTACGGCGATCACTCAGTCGGTGACGGCAAGACCTGGTCGGGCAATCTGTCGCTTGGCGCCAGCACCGATCGTCTCGACTTCTTCATGGACATCAGCCATTTCAACCAGAACCAGATCAGCTCGGGCGACTGGGAACAATCGAGTTTTCCGGTTCCGGGTACCGGCCTGAGCAACGGCAGCTCAGCGACACCGTTCACACGCGTGATCTTCACGACACCTTCGGGGCAGGACTACAACGGTTTGTGCCCGGGCGGGGTGTGCGACATCACCGCCAATGGTGCCGTACCTCCGGGCAGCGTGCAGGACTTCCCGGGCGGTTATCATGGTTTCGGCACGTCGGATCGGTTCAATTTCGCGCCATACAACCTGTTGCTCACACCGCAGAAGCGTGACGGTCTGTTTGCCCAGGGCACCTACCGCCTGACCGACAATGTCAGCTGGTATTTGAAGGGCCTCTACAACACGCGCGATTCGGTCAATCAGGCAGCGCCGGAACCCATCTTCCTGTCCAGCTTCTGCGCGGCGGCGGATTTGTGCAGCCAGGTGGGAATCGACGCGACCAATCCGTACAACCCGTTTGGATTCACGCTCGATCCGGCTACCAATTTCATCGGCGCCGGACGTCGGCCGATCGAAGGGGGGCCGCGCGTGTTCAAGCAGTCGGTCGATACGCATTACTACGCGACCGGACTCAATGGCGCGTTCGACATCGGTGACAGGACCTATTCGTGGGACGTCAACTACGTCAACAGCGAGAACAAGGCCACGCAGACGGTCACCGGCACCTACAACATCCGGCATATCCTCAACGCGCTGGGCCCGATCGATCAATGCACCGCGCCGTGTGTGCCGCTGGATTTCTTCGGCGGCCCCGGCTCGATCACGCAGGACATGCTCGACTATATCCAGTTCATCGAGAACGACCGCAGTGATCAGCAGCTGGACATGTGGACAGCCAACATCTCGGGTGATCTGTTTCAGCTTCCGGCCGGCGCGCTGACGGCCGCAACCGGGTACGAGCATCGCCGGCTGAGCGGTTCGTACACGCCCGATTCGATCGTCACCGCGGGCGATTCCAATGGCGTTCCGTCCGGCCCGACCGCCGGCGAGTATTCGGTCAACGAGTATTACCTCGAGTTGAATGTGCCGCTGCTGGCCAACCTGCCGGCGGTTCAGAAGCTGGACCTCGATGCCGCCACGCGCTATTCGGACTACTCGACCTTTGGCGGCACGACCAACAGCAAGTTCGGTCTACGCTGGCAGCTATATGACGATCTGACTCTTCGTGGCACCTGGGCCGAAGGTTTCCGGGCACCGTCGATCGGCGAGCTGTTCAGCAGCTTCTCCCGATTCGATGCGACCCTGGTCGATCCGTGCCTGGCACAGGATGACGGCATGGGCGGCACCACCCCTGCCACTGGCGATCCGGCCAATTGCGCGGCGCTTGGCGTGCCCGCGGGCGCGGCCCAGTTGAATCCACAGATCTCGGTGATCACGGGCGGCAATCAGAACCTGCAGCCGGAAACGTCCAAGGGTCTGACCCTCGGTGCGATCTACAGTCCCGGCTGGGCCGATCATACGGCTTGGTCCGACAAGCTAGATTTCGAGCTGACCTATTATCGGCACAAGATTTCCAACGCGATCCAGGCGCCGAACGCGCAGACCCAGCTCAACCGTTGCGATGCGACGCTCGATCCGCTGTTTTGCGACGGCATCTCGCGCAATTCGGCAGGACAGATCAGCGCGTTCAACAACACCTTGCGCAATCTGGGGCGTATCGACACATCGGGTTACGATTTCGGTGTCAACTGGATCGGTCCGGAAACCGACATCGGGCGTTTCGGTGCGGGCCTGCAGACGACGTATACCAAGGATTACAGCGCGGTCGCGACCGATACCGGCCAGGCCGAGCCAAGTGGGGTCGGCGTCGAGGTGGCGGACAGCGCAATCCCGAAGTACCGCACCACGTTCAACGCCAACTGGACGCTGGGCGACTGGCGCGCAAGCTGGGTGGTGCGCTACATCTCGGCACTCAAGGAGGACTGTGCCGGTGGCGCCGGCTTCCCGGTATGCTCGAGTCCGGATGAGGTCACACCCAACCGACCCGACGGAACCAATCATCTTGGTGCGACAACGTACAACGATTTGCGCGTGAGCTGGAAGGTGCCGGTTGATTTCGACTTGCAGCTGTCGGGTGGGGTGAACAATATCTTCGACCGTGACCCGCCGATCTGTCTGAGCTGCTCGCTCAACGGCTACGATGCGTCCACCTACGATCTGCCCGGACGTTTCACCTATGTCGAGGCCAGCATCAAGTTCTGATTGCAAAGCTGCCGACGCGACGGTGCGCACTTTGGAGGATTAGTGTTGCCGCCGCGTCGGAGCGTGGGCCGGCTGTTTGCGGTCGGCACCAGCAGATTCCAGGAAGGTGAATGTTCGCCTGCGCGTGCGCCTGGGGCCCTGACGGCCACGTTAGAATGAGCCCATGAAGCTCGCGCCAGCCATTGAACGACGACTCGTGCGCATCGGTTGGCGTTCGATGCAGTTACCGGACGACGTGCCGGAGGGTGCCGGCGTAGCGCGAGTCATAGCCCAGCACCGCGCCGGTTACCAGTTGCACGATGGGGAGAGCGCGTTCAACGCGCAGCCGGCGCCGCGCTTTCTCAAGATCGGTATTCCCGCAGCCGAACGACCGGCGGTCGGCGATTTCGTGCTGGTGACGGCGGATGGGCCACACACCGGCAAGCCGCCCCGGATCGAGCGGGTGTTGCCGCGTCGCAGTGAACTGGCGCGTGCGGCGTCGGGTGAGCGTCACGAACGGCAGATCATCGCCACCAATGTGGATACCGTGTTCGTGATCAGCGGTCTCGATGGGGATTTCAATCCGGCGCGGATCGAGCGCTATCTGATGCTGATTGCAGACAGCGGGGCGCGCGCGGTCGCTGTGCTGACCAAAGCCGATACCGCGCAGGACGCGGAGCAGAGCAGCGCCGCGTTGCGCGCACGGTTGCCCGCGGATATCGAAGTGCTGACGGTGAACGCCAAGTCCGCACACAGCATCCAGCCGATGCAGAAGTATCTCCAACCCGGCGACACCGCAGTGTTGGTCGGCTCGTCGGGTGCGGGCAAATCCACGCTGACCAACACGTTGCTCGGAGATACACGTCAGGCGACAGCCGAAGTGCGCGCGCACGACAGCCGCGGTCGCCATACCACCACGCACCGGTCGTTGATCATGTTGCCGGCCGGTGGCTGCCTGATTGATACGCCGGGCATGCGTGAAATCAAGCCGACCGGGAGCGAGGACATCGCGGAGGGTCAGTTCGCCGATATCGAAGCACTGGCATCGGAATGCCGCTTCGGAGACTGCAATCACGGCGGCGAGCCGGGTTGCGCCGTGCGCGAGGCGATCGATGATGGTCGCCTCGATGCGGCACGTTGGCGGAACTATCAGAAACTGCGTGGGGAACTTGCCGCGGCTGCCGACAGCCTGGAAGCGCAGCTGCGGGGCAAGGGCGAGGCGCGCGTGCTGACCAGAACACTCGACCGGCGGTTGTCGGAAAAATACGGCGAGCGCTGATGGCGGGCGCTGCACTTGCGCGGTGCATGGACCTGCCGCCTGCGCTCAGAGCCGATGTCGCGGCTGCGGTCGCGGCATTGCAGGCGCTTCGCGTGGACGAGGCAGCCGGATTGCTCACACAGGTTTTGAGCGCTGCGCCGGACCATCCCGAAACGCTGCGCCTGCTCGGCGTGGTCGAGCGCCAACGAGGATATCCATCCGCTTCGCTGCTGGCGCTCGAGCGCGCGGTCGCGCTGCTCCCGCACGATGCCTTGATCCAGAACAGCTATGGCGGAGCATTGGCGGCGCTCGACCGCAATGCGGAGGCGATTGCCGCCTATCGGCGTGCTTGCGAGCTGGCGCCGGATCTGGCCATGGCCTGGAACAATCTCGGCAAGGCGCTGAGCGATGACGGCCAGATCGAGCAGGCGACGCAGGCGCTGCAACGCTCGATCGAACTGGCCCCCGATCTTCTGGCTGCGCGATTCAGCCTTGCGTACACGCATTCCATTGTCGGCAACAAGACCGCGGCAATTGATGCCTATCGCGGTATCCTGGCGCGGCGACCCACGGACGGCGAAGCATGGCTGGCGCTTACCCGGCTCGCCGGGGATGCACTCGACGAGCGTGATCTGCGGAGATTGCGCGAGTTGCTGGCGCTTGCCGATATTCCCGAAGGCGACCGGATTTCCCTGACTTTCGCCCTCGGTCACCTGCTGCAGCATCGCAACAGTTACGCGGAAGCATTTGCCGCCTTTCGCACCGCCAATGCAGGGGTCCGTCGACGCCAGCCGTGGGATGCCGCTGCGTTCAGTGCGCGGCTGGATCGAATTCTTGCGGCCGCTGCGACTGCTGCGGCCGATCCCGGTTTCGGGCATCAGGCAATTTTCATCGTTGGCATGCCGCGCTCCGGGACAACGCTGATCGAGCAGATGCTCGCGGCGCACTCGAAAGTGGATAGCGCCGGTGAAAGCACGGCATTGTCAGCGCTCCTGCACGAGGAATCACGCCATCGCGGCAAGCCGTTCCCGGATTGGCTGGCCGATCCGGACGCCCGCGAGTGGCGCGAGCTCGGCCAGCGTTACCTGGATCGCGCGCACGCCGGATTGGGCAACGCCGAGCGATTTGTCGACAAGCTTCCCGGCAATTGGCTGTATCTTGGCGCTGTGCAGGCGATGCTGCCGGGAGCGCGCGTGATTGTTTGCCGACGCGATCCGCTGGAAACCTGCTTTTCGTGCTTCCGTCAGTATTTCGCCAAAACGCGTCAGGCGTTCGCCTACGACATCCAGGACATCGCCGCGTGGTGGCACGATTTCGACCGCGCCATTCTCCACTGGCGCAGTCGCTACGGTGGCCGGCTGCGCGAGCAGCACTACGAAGGATTGCTCGAACAAGCTGATGCCGAGGTGCGCGCGCTGCTCGCTTTCTGCGATCTGCCATTCGAGCAGGCGTGCCTGCAACCGCACGTCGGCGAGCGCGTGGTGCGCACCTTGAGTACGCTGCAGGTACGCGAACCGTTGCGTCGAGCCAGCGCCATTGCGGTGCACTACGGTGGCATCCTTGATCCGCTGCGCCGGGCACTGGCGCAGGCACGCAAAACCCCCTTGCGATGCGATCTGGCGTAGGCAGCCGTTCTTTCCGCACCGGCCTGAGCGACCGGCGCCAAGAACGCGAAATGCGAGCATCGAAGCGGAGCCGCAATTCCGGCACGGGTAAATTGTTCACGGCGATTGCTGAGTTGCGTTCTCTGCCAATCGCTGTTGCGTATAACGGTACCCCGCATCGATTGCGCGTTCGTAGGCGTGCCAGTCGAACAGTTCGATGTCGCTCAGCGGCGGCGTGAGCAGCAGACTGGTCAGCGCGCGACGTTCGCGGCTCGCGACTTCGGCATTTACCATGCCCGAGCGCAGCAGGATGCTCAGGATTCCCGGTCGTCGATGCTTGTTGAACAGGCGATCCCACGCAAGCCGCGGCCATGCCGGCAGCGCATGTTCCTCGACCCCGGCGTGCAGAACGTCGTCTGCACCGATGTCGACCGCGATGATTTCGCCGATTCCGCGCGCGCGCATCGCATCTGCCGGCAGGTTGTTCATCACCGCGCCGTCGACGAATACCTCGCCGTGGTGGAACACGGGCGGCAGGACGCCCGGGATCGCACATGAGGCGCGAAGCCAGAACCACAGCGGTCCCGAACTGTGCGTTTCGGCGCAGCCGGCCGTGAGATTGGCCGTGATGCAGAAAAAGGGCAGCGCGAGATCGGTGATGTCGCGGGCTCCGAATGATTCGCGCAATCCT
The DNA here is from genome assembly GCA_049588955.1 of Rhodanobacteraceae bacterium. GTDB lineage: Bacteria > Pseudomonadota > Gammaproteobacteria > Xanthomonadales > Rhodanobacteraceae > Dokdonella_A. The sequence continues at coordinate 10,146 of JBAVZT010000154.1, forward strand.
TTCGAGACGCGCCGACCGGCCGTCATCGAGATGAACGGAAACGTGTAGTCGCTGAGCGGTTTTGCGATCACGAACTCGCGCCGATAGGTCTCGAAGATTTCCTCATCGGGCCAGTCTGCCGCCACGCCGGCTCCGATGATCGCGCCGATCGACGAGCCGCCTACGGAATCAATAGTCATGCCCGCTTCGCGCAGCGCGCGCACCACCCCGATGTGGGCGAAGCCGCGCGCTCCGCCGCCGGACAGCACCAGGCCGACGCTGTGCCCGGTCAGCAGGCGGGCAATGCGTTCTATGTCGCGA
>JBAVZT010000155.1:0-10973 GCA_049588955.1 Rhodanobacteraceae bacterium
ACGAGATCCAGACCGCAGGCATGGCACAGCCGGGAGTCGCTGGACTGGACATCCCGGTCAAGCAACGTTTGCAGGAAGATCTGCGTGTCGTGATGCTCGACCTGATTCAGAGCGGTGCATTTGGCGACATTGCGCCGGACCAGATCGCCATCGACTTGAATGAGCCGGCGCAGCGGGTCAGCAACCTCGGGGTGCTTGTCGACAGCGCCAACGCCCACGGTGCGCGCGACGGGTTGCACGTTCTCGCGATCACGCCGGGCGGCGCGGCGGAACACATGGGATTGCGGGCTGGGGACACGCTCCTCGCGGTCAACGGTCAATCGCTGGTCGATCGCGGTAGCGATGGATCGGGTCGAGCCGAAGCCGCGTCGGTATTGCGCGGCGCGGTCGATCAGCAGCGCCCTGACGCCGTGCTCCATATGCGGATACGACGCGGCGGCAACGTCCAACCGATCTCCGGAGCGTTGGCGACGGTCTACCTGCCGGCCATGCATCTGACGGTGGGCGAGGGTGTCGATGTAGCGTCGGCCGCGCCCGACGCGACGACCGGCATGACTGCAAGCTATTCAGCAAGCCAGTCGCCAACGCGCGACGCTGCTTCAGCCTCTGGATGCGGGCGCATCAGCGTGTTCGATGTCGCACCTCGCCAACGTCATCTGCATGCGGCCACGCTGATCGCGATCGACGGAGGCCTGCCGGGACCGGGTGGAACCAAGTCGTTTCGGGTCGCCGCCGGTTCGCACACGCTCAAGGTGGCCGAGCGTATCGAGAGTCGCTACCTGAGCTTCAGCGACCGATTGCGTAATGCCGCACCCAATTACAAGACGCTTACCGTCGACGTCGAACCCGATACCACGTACTTCCTCGCTGCGCGCCTCAATGCAGACAAGCGCACTGAGTGGAAGGATGGCGAATACTGGGATCCGGTGATCTGGCAACAGTCGCAGGAGTCGTGCCGTTGATCGCATGGCAGGTTTCCCAAACAGGTACTCTCTGATGGCCGCGTCGTACCCTGGTCCCCTGCGCGCCGGTGGATGGCCGGGAAGGAGATGACTCGCCTCAGCGTCAATGTCAACAAGGTGGCCGTGCTGCGCAACGCGCGTGGCGGCCAACTGCCCGATCCGGCCGAGGCGGCACGCGTGGCGGTTGCGGCCGGTTGCGACGGCATCACGGTCCACCCGCGTCCCGACCAGCGCCATATCCGTGTTGATGACGTGGCCCGGATCGCCGCCGTGTTGGGTGGTGAAGTCGAGTACAACATCGAAGGCAATCCATTTGCTCGACCCCGCGACAGCTACCCGGGGTATCTCGAGCTGGTTCGCAGTGTGCATCCGGCACAGGCTACCTTGGTGCCGGATGCCGATGACCAGATTACATCGAATCGCGGTTTCGATCTGAAACGCGATGGCGAGCGCTTGCGTCCGGTCGTCGCCGAACTGAAGTCGCTTGGCTGTCGCGTCAGTTTGTTCATGAATGCCGGGGATCGCGACATCAGGCTGGCGGCCGGGATCGGTGCCGATTGCATCGAAATCTACACGGGCCCCTATGCCGAAGCATTTGACCGGAGCGACTACGCGAATGCGCTTGACACCTGCGCTGTCAGCGCTCGCGAGGCACGCGACGCGGGCCTTGCGGTGAACGCAGGTCATGATCTGAATCAGCGCAATCTGGCCAGCTTCAGGAGTGCCATCCCGTTTCTGGCAGAGGTCTCGATCGGGCACGCGCTGGTTGGCGAGGCGCTGTATGAGGGACTTGCAGCAACGGTGCGCAACTATCTTGGAATTCTCTCGGGAGAGTAGTCGTCGTTCACCTTTGAATGCCTTGCGCCGGCGCAAAAAAAAGGCGCTGCATCCGGCAGCGCCCTGGGATCCGAACGATGCTGTGCGCGCTATTGCGCAGTAGGCGATGAGGTGATGAATCCAATCTTCACCATGCCAGCGCTCTTGGCATCGGACATCACAGTAGCGATGAGCTGATACTGTGTCGTCTTGTCGGCGCGAATCTGCAGCTCCGGCTGCGGCTGCTTTTGCGCGGTGACGCGCAATTGTGCTTGCAGCATTGCTTCGGTCACCGGCTCGTCGTTCCAGTAGATCTCGCCAGTTTCCTTGACCGCGAGATCGATCGGCTCAGGTGGATTCTGGTTCTGAACGTTGGGGTTGGCCTGCGGCAGGTCGATGTGGATGCGGTGCGTCATCAGCGGCGCCGTGATCATGAAGATGATCAGCAGCACCAGCATCACGTCCACGAGTGGCGTGACGTTGATTTCCGCCATCGGGCCGCCGCCCGAATTCGAACTGAAGGCCATGGTTTATTTCCTCGCGGTGGCACCCGGAACGACGCCGCCAGCCTCGACACGAGAACCGGTGGCGAAGAAGTCGTGCAGATCATGCGCGAATTCGTCGAAGCGGGCATAGGTCAGGCGGTTCTGACGCACGTAGAAGTTATACGCGAGCACGGCTGGGATCGCGACGAACAGACCGAACGCAGTCATGATCAGCGCTTCGCCTACCGGACCGGCGACCGCCTCCATGGATGCATTGCCGCTCGCGGCGATACTGATCAACGCGTGATAAATGCCCCAGACGGTGCCGAGCAGACCGACGAATGGCGCAGCCGAGCCAACCGTGGCGAGCAACGTCAATCCGCCTTCCAATCGCATGCTCTCGCGTGCGACGGCCTGCCGCAAAGCACGATCGATGAATTCCGAGCGGTTCAGCGCCTCGACCAGGCGGCTGCCCTCGTTGCGCTGGTGGTGCGCAGCCGCCGAGGCACAATCGAGCGCGATCTTGGAGAAAGGTTCGGACTTGGGCTGATCCTCCATGAAACGAACGGCCTCCTGGGCCGACGGCGTCTCCCAGAACGTCGCGATGACCTTTTCCATGCGCGCCCGGATCATCGTGTTGCGAATGAAATTGGCGACAATGAAATACCAAGACAGGATCGACATCACGCACAGGGTGACGAATACGATCCAGCCAAGCGCATCGAAATGCTGGATGAGATCGTGGAATCCCATCTGACTGAGCGCTTGGGCGTTACTGCCACCCCCACCAAGGGCCGCGTTGGGCAGCGCGCCGCCCGCCGCTTGCATTGCGGTGTCGGGCGGTGGAGCCGCCGGAGGAACCATGCCTGATTGATCCGCAGGCGGGGTCTGATTCGGATCTTGCTGCATAGCGCTACCTGCCTAGTGGTTACTGTTCGGAAAGGTTGAATGAAATCGGAACCAGGGCATAACCGCGCGCAGGTTGCCCGTTTTTCCTCCCGGGATTGAACACCCAGGTCTTTACCGCTGCAATTGCGGCGCGGTCCAATTCGCGCGAACCGCTCGATTTCTGGACAGTTACTTCTTCGGGCTTGCCATCGACCCCGACCAGTACCTTGAGCAGGACATCGCCTTGCTGGTGCTTGCGGATCGCCGAGATCGGATACTTGGGTGGCCGCAGCTTACGGTAACTGATGTTTTCACTCGGCGCGATATCCTGCGGCGGTGCCGGGGGTGCCGGCGGTGCCGGTGGCGGTGCCGGCACCGACATCGGCGTCTGCTCGGTCGTCACCACGGGCGGTGGCGGTTCCGGTGGCGGCGGCGTGGGCGGCGGCTTGATCTTCTCGATTATCTTGGGCGGCGGCTTCTTGGGCGGTTCCGGCGGCGGCGGAGGTGGTGGCGGCGGAGGCGGAGGCGGTTCGATGAACTCCACCGTGACCTTCCTGTCCACCGGTTTTTCCTTGGAAGGTGGCGGGGCAACCGGCGCCAACAACATCGCGAAAGCGAATGCATGCAGCGCAAACGCCGTCGACAGTGCGACCACGCGTCGCCAGTTGAACTTGTCGCCGCCGATTTGGTTGTTGTCTGCCATCGTGCTAGCCAACGATATGTTGTCTTTCGCGGACGCTTCAGCGCGCTACTGCTACCCCTGCCCGGGCTTGCACCGAGGGCGGACGAGCTCGCGACGGTACAACACCACAAGCCTTTCGTACAAGACCCCGCGTCGATGCCGTGCCAGCGGGAAAGCAAAGCTGCGGGGGGCTATTTCCGCTTCGAACGCTTCAGCTTCACGCCGCCCTTGGTCGCCCTGATGCGCTGCTCGGCCATGCTCTTGGTGCTTGCGAATCCTTGGGCCTTACTCCAGTCGGCCAACGCGGCCTTGGTCTGGTTCAAATCGCTTTCTGCGTCACCCCTTAGCAGATAGGCCTCGCCCTCCTGGCGCAGTTTGCCTTTTGTTATCGCACGAGTAAGGGCTTCCTTGGCATCTTTCGATCGCTCTGCGTAGTAGAGCTCGTAGCCGAGTTGATAATCGCTGTTGCCGTCCGGCGCGAGCGGAGACGCCTTGCCAAGCGCTTCGATCGCGCAGGCATCGTCGCTGGCCTGAATACATACATCCCCGAGCAGCTTGTACGTATCGTAGGACGGCTTGATGATTTGCTTCTCCAAGCCCTCCTTGAGCGTGGCGGCCGCTTCCTTCGGCTTGTTCGCGGCGGCTGAAAGTTTGGCCAGCTGCAGGTAGTCGTCGCTGGTGCTGATCAATCCGAGGGTCTTGGCCTTGGCCATCGCCGCCAGAGCCTGATCGTCCTTGTCACCCTGGATGTAGATAGTCGCGAGCTGATTGTACAATTTCTTGTTGTGCGGATCCCTTGCGATTTGCTGCTGCACAACCTGAGCGGCCTGATCATATTGATTGAGCTCGAAGTAACTGGCCATCAGAATCTGCATCCAGCTGTCGTTTGGTTTGTCGCCCATTGCAAGGGCTTTTTTCATCGTGTTGATCGCATCCTGATACTTGTCCATGCGGTAGTACGCGTTGCCTTTCAACGCGAGTTCCTGGGCGGTTTCGCTGCCGGTCAGCTTGCCCCACTGATCGAGCGTCGCGAGGGCGTCGGCATACTTTTCCTGCTGGATCTGCAGCTGGGCTATCTGGTAGATCACCTGAAACTGCGCGTTGTTCGGCAAGGCATCAAGAGCGACCGCCTTCTGGTATTCCGCAATGGCCTGGTCGTCCTTGTCCTGTTCCCACAAAACCTGTGCTTGAAGTTGATGGGCAAACGCCTGGGCATATTTGCTGGCATGCTCATTGGCAAGCACTTTGGTGATCAACGGCTGTGCCTCTGCATCCTGGTCCTCGTTGACCAGATCCGCAGCCTTGTTCAAATCGCGCTGATCGCGCTGAGACATCTCCAACTTGGGCTCCTTTCGCGTCGCATTGGGATACGCGTTGTCTTTCTTGTCGGCGGCGCAGACCAGCGCGGACAAAAGCACCAAGGTGAGCAGGCTTGGGAGGGAGATGAGAAGTTTCGAAAATTTCATGGCGAAAAACCTGACTGGAGGGTTGGAACGCAGTGCACCGGTATTCGAGCGGACGCCGAATAGCTTCGCCGAGCGTACCGCTCCAGTGACCGCCAACACAAGCTGTGCCGTGCTGCTTTGCAGCGTCCGCAATCAGGTGGCGGCACGTGTCAAAAAAGTCGCAATGTATAACCATATCCAAAATCCGGGACCAGCCCGGCATTCAATGAACGGCTACAAGACCATGTGCGAACGATCAGACATCGAGATTGCTCACGCGTAAGGCATTGCTCTCGATGAACGCACGCCGCGGTTCGACAACATCGCCCATAAGGGTCGAAAAGATCTGATCGGCCGCAACGGCGTCCTCGATGCTCACCTGAAGCAGGCGGCGGCTTTCGGGATTGACCGTCGTCTCCCACAGCTGTGCCGGGTTCATTTCGCCCAGGCCCTTGAATCGCTGGATGGTGCGCCCGCGCTTGGCCTCCTCCATCAGCCAAGTGTAGGCCTGCGCAAAACTCTCGATGGACTTGCTCTTGCCAGCGCGGCGTACCTCTGCCCCGGGCGTTACCAGTCCGTTCAGACAACCGGCTGCATCGGCGATCGGCTTGAACTCGGCTCCGACGAAAAAAGCCGCCGGCAGGATCTGGGTCTGGCGCGTGCCATGCTGGTCGCGGTCCACAACCAGCGCAGCCGCGTGCTCCGGCGTTGCCGATTGCACGCGCAGCGCATACCGCGCCCGACCCAGCCCAGTCGAAACGAGACGCGCATGAAGGCGCGTCGTCCACTCCGACAGCGATGCCGCGTCTTGCCAATCCACGTCTGCCGGCGGCACATCAAGTAACGCACGAAGCAGAAACCCATCAAAACGCGCACCCAGCCGCTCTACCTGATCAAGCGCAGCCCGGTAGCTCGCCATCAGCTGCTCCAGTCCGGGACCACTCACCGCCGGTGCTTGCGCGTCGTAGGCGAGTTCCGCGCCGTCAACCGCATTCGAGATGAGATACGCATTCAATGCCGCCTCGTCCTTCAAGTAAAATTCCTGTTTACCTTGTTTGAGCTTGAACAGAGGAGGAAGGCCGATATAGATGTGGCCGCGTTCGATCAGCTCGGGCATCTGTCGGTAGAAGAGCGTCAACAGCAGGGTTCGGATGTGCGATCCGTCGACATCTGCATCGGTCATGATGATGATGCGGTGATAACGCAACCTGTCCGCATTGAACTCATCCTTGCCGATGCCCGTGCCGAGCGCCGTAATCAACGTGCCTACCTCAGCGGAACTCAGCATGCGATCGAAGCGCGCGCGTTCCACATTCAAAATCTTGCCCTTCAGCGGCAGGATCGCCTGGTATTTGCGATTGCGGCCCTGCTTGGCCGATCCCCCGGCCGAATCGCCCTCAACGATGAATAGTTCCGACAGTGCCGGGTCCTTTTCCTGACAGTCGGCGAGCTTGCCAGGCAATCCGGCGACATCTAACGCGCCTTTGCGTCGCGTCAACTCTCGCGCTTTGCGAGCCGCCTCGCGCGCGCGCGCTGCGTCCACAACCTTTGCGGAAATCGCGCGCGCTTCAACCGGGTTCTCAAGCAGAAATTCTTCAAGTTTCTCGTTAACGGCGGCTTCGACCACGCCCTTGACTTCCGAGGACACCAGCTTGTCCTTGGTCTGCGAAGAGAACTTCGGGTCCGGCACTTTGATCGACAGAACTGCGATCAGTCCCTCGCGCATGTCGTCGCCTGACAGAGCGACCTTGGCGTTCCTTTGCAAGCCGGCAGCGTCGACGTAATTGGAAAGAGTCCGGGTCAATGCGGACCGCAGCCCGGTCAGATGGGTGCCGCCGTCCTTCTGCGGTATGTTGTTGGTGAAACAGAACACGGTTTCCTGATAGGCATCGGTCCACTGCATTGCCAGATCTACCGTTGTTCCGTTGTGTTCGGACGTGAAATTGATGACCTTCTGATGCAGCGGCGTCTTGAGCTTTGCGAGATGTTCGACGAACGAGCGTATGCCTCCAGTATATTGAAAAATATCACTTTTTTCGCTTCGCTCGTCTGTCAGCTCGATTCTTACTCCCGAATTCAGAAACGAAAGCTCACGCAGGCGCTTGGCGAGGATGTCGTAGTGGAACTCGACATTGGTGAACACGGTTGGGCTCGGATGGAAATGCACGGTCGTGCCGCGTTGCAGTGATGGCCCTATGATCTTTAGCGGATAGAGCGGTTCGCCAAGCCGGTATTCCTGCTGATACTCGTCTCCATCCCGATGGATGGTCAGCAACAGCCAGTCCGACAAGGCATTGACCACGGACACCCCCACACCGTGCAAGCCGCCCGAAACCTTGTAGCTGTTGTCGTCGAACTTGCCGCCTGCGTGAAGGACAGTCATGACCACCTCGGCGGCGGAGCGACCCTCGGCGGCGAGCACGCCGACAGGAATGCCGCGGCCGTTGTCGCTGACCGTCACCGAACCATCCAGATGAATGGTCACACTGACGTGATCGCAGTAGCCGGCCAGCGCTTCGTCAATGGAGTTGTCGACAACCTCGAACACCATGTGATGCAGACCCGTGCCGTCATCGGTATCACCGATATACATGCCGGGCCGCTTGCGTACCGCTTCCAGGCCCTTTAATACCTTGATTCTGCTGGAATCGTATTGTTCGGTCATTTTGGCTCCGCACACAAAGTCCCGCTGCGCCAGCTGCGCACCGGCGAGTTTAATCGAGGGGTGCTCCACTAGGTCGCTTGAACAGGTTGACGTCCGCTGACCGTCTCGGACTGGTCACCGGACCTGCGCAAAGGCTAACCCGCGCCATTATAGCAGCGCGTGCGCGCTGCCCGGTTCCACGTGGAACCGGGCCATCGGTGCATCGATAGCATCCAACCCGACTGGTTCCGAAGTGCCCGTCATCAAGACTTGGACCGGGCATGTCGCCAGTTCGTTCAGCACGCTGACCTGGCGCGACGCATCAAGTTCGGAGGCCAGATCGTCCAGACAAAGTATCGGCCACTCACCCGTGCGTGCCGCATGCAGCCGGGCTTGTGCCAGGATGCAGGCAAGCGCGCAAAGCTTCTCCTGCCCGCGCGAGAGGTGTTCTCGCCGTGGCGCCCGGTCGAATCCTATTGACCAGTCCGCCCGATGCGGACCGCGTTTCGTGAAACCGCGCACAAGATCGCTCTCACGGCTGGCCTTCAGAACATCCAACAAGGGCATGTTCGGGTCCCAGCCTCGATCAAAGCGCAGCACGGGCTGACCCAATTCCGGCAATAATGCCCTTAGCGCTTCATTCAATACCGGGCGCAGCGCCTCAAAATAGTCACATCGGTGCTTCGTCAGCGCCGTCGCCGCCAACACGATCTCCTGATCCCAGACATCAATTTCGGCGGTTCCCCCATAGTGCCTGATTGCCGCATTACGCTGCTTCAAGGCACGCTGACAACGGCGCCAGACCGGCAGGAATTCGGGTTCCACATGGAACACGCCCCAGTCGAGGAATCGACGCCGCTCCTCCGAAAAACCCGCAATCAACGCGTGCGAGCCCGGTTCAAAGCAAGCGACCGCACAGTGTTTCACCAGATCGCTCAGCGATCGGGTTTGCCCGTCGATTCGGACATCCATGCGGTTCCCGCGGCGCGCCAATCCAAGCCCTACAGAGGCACAGCATCCTCTCTCGAGCTTCGCGTATACCGCGTATCCCGGGCCATGATTGCCGATCAGTGCTGTCCTGGATGCTGATCGAAAAGAGCGTCCATGAGACAAGAGATACACCGCCTCGAGGAGACTGGTCTTGCCGGTGCCGTTCGGGCCAATGAAAACACTCCAACCAGGCCCCAACGTCAATTCCAGATTCTGGAATAATCGCAGATTCTCGATCCGCAGTTCGGACAAGCGCACCGCTTGAAAATCAAAGGCGCAGCGGCATGATGACATGCCGCGACTCATCCGAATCAGGCTTGCGGATAAGGCAGCTTGAGTTACCGTCGCGCAAACACAGCAACACCTCATCCCCGCTCAACGCCCCCAACGCATCAAGCAGGTAATTGACATTGAAACCAACGCTCAGTTCAGCTACACCGGTTTTGGCTTCAAGTTCTTCCACCGCCTCTTCCTGCTCCGGATTGTGAGCTACGATACGAAGTCTGTTGGGTGCCACCTCTAGCTTGACTCCCCGATATTTCTCATTCGATAGAATTGCGGCGCGCTGCAGCGCCGCTCGCAATTCATGGCGGTCGACGCGCACCTCCTTGTCGGCACCGATCGGAATAACCGCTTCGTAGTCCGGGAATCTCCCGTCGATCAGCTTGGACGTAAAAACGACGCCACCACGCCGCAATCGCAGATGATTGCGACCAAACTCCAGTTCCACCACACCTTCGTCGCCTTCGAATAGGCCCTGAAGTTCCATTACGCCCTTTCGCGGCAAAATGATCTGTCGATTTTCCGCTACCGGCACCTCCAGCCTGGTACCGGCAAGAGCCAGTCGGTGGCCATCGGTCGCCACGCAGTTGAGGCTGTTTTTGCGCAAGTCCAGCAAAAGGCCATTGAGGTAATAACGGACATCCTGATGGGCCATCGCAAAACTTGTGCGATCCATCAAATCCTTGATGGTAGCCTCAGGCATATTGATTTTATAAACAAAATCAATGTCTTCTATGCTTGGGAATTCACTTGCCGGCAACGTTGCCAACGTGAAGCGGCTGCGTCCGGCACTCAGAATGACCCGGTCTGCATTCTGCTCAATCTTGATGCGACATCCGTCCGGTAACGCCCGACAGATATCAAACAGTTTTCGTGCCGGGATCGTGACCTCTCCGGCGCTCAGGTCCTGAGCCTCCGTCGTAGCGGTCATCTCGACCTCCAGATCTGTCGAGGTCAGCGACACGATGCCCTCACCCACCGACACCAGAAGATTGCTCAACACGGGCAAGGTCTGTCGACGTTCGACCACGCCCACCACATGTTGGAGGGGTTTGAGAAGCGCCTCCCGCTGAATGTTGAATCGCATGGTTGATCTGCCTGTGTCTGCCATTTACCAGATTGGGAACCCTGAAGCTTTTGTTGTTGCTCTTGTGGATAGAGGCATGCTTCTCAGTAATTCATATACTTTTCAAATGCTTGGCGAGTTTTAACCGGGCTTGTGCACGCGTTGGACGCGCCAGAAACCTGTGGGTAACTTTGCGCCCGCCAGCTTGTCTCCGCTTATTCACAGCTTATCCAAACACAAGAACCGATTTTTCAGACGCTCAGCGTGCGCAGCAGTTTTTCCCAATCCTGACGCAGTTTGCCGTCAGTTTGGCGCAGTTCCTTGATCGTGCGACATGCGTGCAGCACCGTCGTGTGGTCGCGTCCCGCAAAAGCATCGCCGATTTCAGGCAGGCTGTGTCCGGTCAGCTCCTTAGCCAACGACATCGCGATCTGCCGGGGTCGCGCAACCGAACGGTTGCGGCGTTTCGACAGCAGGTCGGCCATGCGCAGCTGATAGTAGTCTGCCACGGTCTTCTGGATGTTGGCGATCGTAATCGCCTGGGCGTGAACCATCAGCAGATCGCGCAAGGTTTCCTGCGCAAAGTCGACGCCTATCGGACGTCCCTCGAAGTTGGCGCGAGCGACCAAGGTATTAAGCGCCCCTTCCAGATCGCGAACGTTGGATCGCATGCTCTTGGCGATCAGAACTGCAACTTCGACCGGAAAATCCAC
>JBAVZT010000156.1:0-7590 GCA_049588955.1 Rhodanobacteraceae bacterium
GCGTGGCGGGCGGCGGGAGGCGGAATGAACGTCGCGGCGCCTGCGTTGGTCGGCGACGCGCGAAGCGCCACGCACACGCTCGCGTTTCTCGCGGACCTGTCGCAGGCACTTGCGGTGTCGCTGGATCTGCAACAGACCCTTTCCGAGGCGGTCAACCGGATCGCTGATTTCATGCGCGCCGAGGCGGCGTCGCTGTTTCTCCTCGACGCAGACAGTGGCGTGCTCGAGTGTCGCGTGTGCGTCGGTCCGGTCGATCTGACCGGGCTCAGACTCAATGTGGGTCAGGGCGTTGTCGGGCGCGCGGTCGCCGCAAATGCAAGCCAGATCGTGATGGATGCGAAGGCCGATCCGGATGTCTGGCGCGGTGGGGATGCCGACACCGGGTTCGTGACGCGCTCGCTGCTGTGTGTTCCGCTGGCGACCGCCGACGGGCCGATCGGCGCGATCGAGCTGATCAACCGGCGCGGTGGCGGTGCATTCTGCCCGGAGGAAGCCGAGGCGCTGCGTCTGCTCGCGGCACCGACCGCGCTGGCAATCAACAACGCGCGCATGGCCAGAGACGTGATCGAGCAGCAGCGCCTGAAGCGCGAATTCGATCTGGCGCGGCGCATGCAGAAATCGCTGCTGCCCAAGCGCCGCCGGGACGATTTTCCGCTGCTTGGCGTGAACTTGCCGGCACACGAGATATCCGGCGATTTCTACGATTATTTCGAACTGCCGGATGGACGCATTGGTTTCGTGATCGGCGACGTGTCGGGCAAGGGGCTCGACGCTGCGCTGCTGATGGTGCGTACGGCCAGTTTGCTGCGCTGGGTCGGCAAGAGCGGCCTCGAACCCGGCGACTGGCTGGTGCGCGTCAATGAGGAATTGTGCGAGACGACGCAGGACGGCCGCTTCGTTTGCGCCCTGGTCGGCTACTGCGATCGCGCTGCGCGATGCGTGCAAATTGCCGGCGCGGGATTTCCACCGGCGCTGCTGCACCGGGACGGTGAGTTCAGCGATCTTGCATCCGGTGGACCGCCGCTCGGCATTGTGTCCGGTGTCGCATTCGACGGCCACACCGTCGAACTCGGAAATGGTGCCCTGTACTTTTTTTCCGATGGGGCCACCGACGTGCGCGATGCCGCGCGCCAGCCGATCGGCGCGAAAGGGCTGCGCGCAATGATCGCGCGACATGCCGCTGCGGCCCCCGAGCAGCGTCTGCGTGCGTTGCTTGGTGATCTGAAGCACCTCAAACTGGTGGATGACACCACGGTGTTGCTGATCGAGGCGCCGCGTGCGCGCGCCCCGGAGCTGTTGCTCGACCATCGGTTGTCAGCGCTGCCCGAGCATTTGCAGGGATTGCGCCGCGCGTTGCGCCGGGTGCTCGACGCCGGTGGCATCGAGCCCGCGCTGCGCGACAAACTGGTGCTGGTCGTCGACGAGGCCTGCGCCAATATCATCCGCCATGCCTACGGTCCGCAACGCAGCGGCGACATCCGCTTGCGGCTCACCCGCGTTGATGATGTGCTGCGGTTCGAATTGAGCGACGATGCGCCGACGATCGATCCGGCCTGTGTCAAGCCCAGGCCGCTGGGTGAGTGTCGCGCTGGCGGCTTCGGTGTTGCGTTGATCGATTCGGTCATGGACGAATGGCGCGTCGAGCCGCGCGTGGGCGGCCGTGGCAACCGGCTGATCCTGCAAAAGCGCGTGGTCGGTGAGGGGAGCGAGACGTGAGTGGTATCGAAAGCGAGAATATTGGCGGTTACACCGTGATTCGGCTGGCCGGTGAAGTCGACCTTTCATGGTCGCAACAGGTGCGTGGCGCGATTCTCGAAGCATTGCGATACAACGACACGCTCGGCGTCGATCTGTCGCGGGTCAGCTATATCGACTCATCGGGTATTGCCGCGCTGGTCGAGGGTTTCCAGCATGCGCGCACCAATGGCGGCCGGTTCGCGCTGGTCTCCATCAGCGACGCAGTGCGAGCCGTGCTCGAGCTTGCGCGCCTCGATCGGGTGTTCCTGATCATCGACGACATCGATGCGCTGACGTCCGGCGGTGGGTGATGGAGGTCGTGCTGAGACCGTTGGCCAACATCGGGCGCGCCACGATCGGCGCGCTGGCGGGTCTCGGTTACGCGGCAACGCTGCTGGTCGAAGCGCTGTGGTTCAGTGCCCTGGGCTGGCGCAGCGGCCAGCCGGTACGCCTGCACGCCATCGTTGCGCAGATGCGCCAGATCGGCGCCGATGCATTGCCGATTGTCGCGCTGCTGGCGATGACGATCGGCCTGATGCTCGGCATCCAGTTCATCGCGGCGCTGAGTGAATTCGGCGCACAAGGGCAGGTGGTTATTGCCGTAGCCAAGTCGGTTACGCGCGAATTCGGAGCGCTGATTACGGCGATTCTGGTTGCCGGGCGTTCCGGTTCGGCGCTGGCCGCCCGTCTTGGTTCGATGACGGTATCGCAGGAAATCGACGCCTTGGCCGTGATCGGAATCGAGCCGGTGCGTTATCTGGTGGCGCCGGCCTTGATCGCGATGCTAATCATGCTGCCGGTGCTGACGATCTTCGCCGATGCGGTCGCGATTCTCGGGGCGGCGCTCTACAGCGCAGCGGCGCTCAATGTGACGCCGGCTGCGTATGTACTGCAGACCTTGTCGTTACTATCCCCCGGCGATCTGTGGCAGGGGCTCGGCAAAAGTGTGGTCTTTGCATTGCTGATCACCCTGATCGGCGTGATAACCGGATTTTCGGTCAGCGGCGGTGCCGAAGGCGTCGGTCGCGCGACCACGCGCGCGGTGGTGCTGTCGATCTGCTGGATTATCGTGGTGGATATGGTGTTCAGCTTCTTTTTGAATCGGTGAGGAGTGCGTGAGACGTAAAACGTAAGCGGTGAGCGGAGAAGGCCCGTTGCGCGCGATTGCGAGGAGCGATTGGTGGTTCGCCGCGCCGACCTTCGTGATCGAGCGCTTCTCGCGCTGGCGGGACGTCTGCATCTAACGTATCACGGCTCATATCCAATGCCCGATGCCCAACGCCCAAACGTCGATTCGGTTCGCGATCTCACCATGCCCCAACCATCACCCCTCATCGAAGTCGAACACCTCGAGGCATGGTACGGGCGACGTCGCGTGTTGCGTGACATCGACTTCAATGTCGCCGCCGGCGAGATCCGCGTCATCATGGGCGGTTCGGGATCGGGCAAGAGCACCTTGTTGCGCCATCTGCTGGGACTGCAGAAACCGCGGAGCGGGACAGTGCGCCTGCTCGACACCGATATTGCGCGCGCGACGCCGGCACAGATGCTGGCGCTGCGGCGCAAGATCGGTGTGTCGTTTCAAGGCGGGGCGTTGCTCACATCGCTTTCGGTCGGCGACAACGTCGCGTTGCCGCTGCGCGAGCACACCACGCTCGATGAGAACACCATTCGCATCATGAGCCGCATCAAGCTCGAAGTGGTGGATCTTGGCGGGCTTCAGGATCTGATGCCGAGTCAGTTGTCGGGCGGTATGGTCAAGCGCGCTGCGCTGGCGCGCGCGATCGTGATGGATCCGAAGCTGCTGTTTTTCGATGAGCCGTCGGCCGGCCTGGATCCGGTTGTTTCGGCCGAACTCGACGAGTTGATCCTGCGTCTGCGCGACGCGCTGCGCATGACGATAGTGGTGGTGACGCACGAACTCGAGAGCGCGTTCCGCATTGCCGATACAATCACCGTGCTGGATCAAGGCGAAAATCTGATGACCGGCAGTGCAGCGGCGGTACGCGCCTCCGGCAACGAGCGGATACAGGGGTTGCTCACCCGACGGCCGCGCGAGATCCAGGTGGACTCCGACGCCTATTTGCGCCGGTTGACCGAGGAGGACGCGTGAAGCGCGACAACGTCAATTACGTGATCGTCGGGGGCGTCGTCGTGGTGGCGCTGGCCGTGTTGCTGGTCGGGCTCGCCATGATTACCGGGCAAGGCGGCGCAACCACCGACTATAGCGTCCACTATCGAAACGTCACCGGTCTGCGTTACGGCGCGCCGGTGTTCTATCAGGGCTATCGTATCGGCGAAGTCACTGCCGTCACGCCGGAGCGCAACGCGACCGGCACCCGCTACCGGGTTACGCTTTCGGTGCGTCGGGATTGGCCGATACCCGAGGACAGCCCGGCGCGCTTGCAGTCGACCGGGCTGCTCGCCGATGTGTCGATCGCGATCCGCGAGGGCGCAAGTCGCGAAATGCTCGAGCCGGGCGGCGAATTGCGCGGGGAGGAGGGAGCCGACCTGTTCGCGGCGATGAGTGAGCTGGCCGCGGAAGTCTCGGATCTGACGCACAACCAGTTGAGCCCGTTGATCCGCAATCTGGCACAACGCGTGGATTCGATTACAGGTACGATCGACCGCTCAGCCCCGCAGATCATGGCCCAGACACGCGAACTGCTCGCGCGCATGAACAAGGCGTCGGACGCGCTCAATGACGTACTCAAACCGGAAAATCGTGCGGCGGTATCCGATATTCTCGGTCAGGTCAGGGGGCTCAGCCGGGAGTTGCGCCAAACCAGAACGACGCTTGATCAAGCGGTCGGGTCGATCGCGGCGATCGCGAAGGAAAATCGTCCTGGAGTGCGCCGTGCCGTGGACGATCTGGCCAACATTCTCAAGGCCCTGTCGAGCCGCATGGACGCGATTTCGCTCCACCTCGATTCTGCCAGCCGCAATCTCAACGAATTCAGCCGCGAAATCCGCAAGAATCCGAATCGCCTGATCCTGGCTCCGAAGGCCGACAAGGTCGAGGACGAGTCGCAATGAAGCGCCGACTGGGCATGTTTATCGCGTTGTTGACACTGGCCGGCTGCAATGCACCGACCGTGCCGGACTTCAACTACTACCGTCTCCCGCACGGCGCGTCGCTGCCGCCGGCCAAGGCCCCCTTGTTCGATTTGCCGATCGTCGTCGAGGAATATTCGGCCGATGGCCTGTACGCAGACCAGGCCATGGTCTATGCAACCGATGCGAGTGCGGAGGAGCTGCGCCAGTATCACTATCAACTTTGGATCGATCCGCCGTCACGCATGCTGCAGCGTCGCCTGATTGCGCAATTGCGCGCGGCGCATGCGGGTACCCGGGTAACCGATGAGCTTGCCGCGAGCCAAGACGCAGTGCGCATCCATGGCGTGATTCTGAGGCTCGACCGGATACCGCAGGCCGGTGGTGGTTATCGAGTGGACGTCGCACTCAAGTTGCGTGTCGATGTGCCGGACAGGCCGCCGATTCTCGATGAGAACTATCATGCTGGAGCCGTGGCGAGCGAAGCGGACATGAAGGCGACCGCGCTTGCCTACGGCTCCGCACTGGACCGGATCACCGCGCGCTTCTTCCACGATCTCGCGCGCAGCGCCGTTGCGTACCACGGCGGCGCAGATGGACATGGCGATGCGCACTGAGGCTGCCTGGAATCGCCTTGCTGCGATCGGCATCGATGCGTGCCGACTGCGGGACGCGGTGCCGGGGCGACCACACCAGGCGCCAGACCGCTCGCGTCGCAGCATCGGCCCGGCGACTCCCGCGGCGCGCCCTGGGCACTCGGTCATGCCTGCCAAGATACTGTGTGTGGTCGACCGGCAACGGGCTGTCGCGGGCACAGCAATCGTCGAGGCGGTGATGCGCGTGTTGCGAATGGCCGGACTGGATTGTTCGCTGGAGATCGTCGAGCATGGCGCACCCGATTGCGCCGTCGACGCCAGCATTGCCGGCATCGTCGCCTTCGGCGAGGCCGCCGCCGACTGCGTGCGTCCCACCCTCGGAACTATCGGGCATATCGAACCGATCGTGATCGCGGTCGGCGAGCCTGCAATCTGGCGCGGCGATGCGCGCGCCAAGCGGGCGTCATGGCTGGGGCTGAGAGGGTTGCTGCGTCAGCTTCGAGACGCGGCGCGCGCTCGCATCGGCGCCTGCCCCGGGCATCCGCGCGGCGGAGCATGAAGCATGGCTGCAATGCCCAGGGACGCGATTTTCAAGGAGCCGTTCGCGAATTTGCGGCCGATGCGCGACTACGATCTCGACGAGGTCGCCGCGATCGAATTCGGGGCCTACGAATTCCCGTGGACGCGCGGGATTTTTCGCGATTGCATGCGTGCAGGACACGAATGCTGGGTGCTGGCGCGAGCGCGGGAAATCGTCGGCTACGGGGTGTTGTCGGTCGCTGCCGGCGAGGCGCATCTGCTCAACGCGTGCATCGCCTCGTCTTCACGGCGCCAGGGTCTCGGGCGACGGCTGGTGCAACGCCTGCTCGATCTGGCGCGCTGGAATGGCGCCGAGCGCGTGTTTCTCGAAGTGCGCCCGAGCAATCATGCAGCGATCGCGTTGTACCAATCTCTTGAATTCAACGAAATCGGCCGCCGTCCGAACTACTATCCCGATGGACGTGGGCGTGAAGACGCGCTCCTCATGGCGATCGAGCTGCTACCCGACAACGAGAAATGATCGCCAGCAACGATGCCCGACATGGCAATGCGGAAAATTGTTCTCGCCAGCGGCAATTCCGGCAAGCTGGCCGAGATGCGTACGATCCTGGCGGGTTTCGCCAGCGATCTGGTCGCGCAATCGGACCTCGACATAGCCGATATCGATGAAAGCGGCACGACGTTTGTCGAAAACGCACTGCTCAAGGCACGTCACGCCGCCCGAACAAGCGGACTGCCGGCGCTGGCCGATGATTCGGGCTTGTGCGTCGATGCGCTCGATGGCGCCCCGGGCTTGTTGTCGGCCCGTTATGCCGGACCCCACGGAGACGCGGCAGCCAATATCGCCAAGCTGCTTGATGCGCTGCGCGACGTGCGGGCGCCGGAGCGCGGCGCCTGTTTTTATTGCTGCGCAGTGTTGTTGCGCTCGGCGACGGATCCGACGCCACTGATCGCGGAAGGATGCTGGGAGGGTTCGATACTCGAGCAACCACGTGGCGGTCGCGGATTCGGCTACGACCCGGTGTTCCTCGATCGCGAGTCCGGTTTGAGCGCTGCCGAGCTCGATCCGGCGGCGAAGAATCGTGTGAGCCACCGTGCACGAGCGTTGGTTTGTCTGCGCGAGCGCCTGTCGGCGGGCGCGGTGGCGTAATGGGGCATGGAAACGCTCCATCGCTGACTGCGCCGCCACTGTCGTTGTACGTGCATATTCCGTGGTGCGTGCGCAAATGTCCGTACTGCGATTTCAATTCGCACGCACAGAACGGCGCGCTTCCGGTGGACGCCTACATAGACGCGCTGCTGGTCGATCTGGAGCGAGATCTCGCCTCGTTCGCCTCCGCCTTGTACAAGCGGGCATTGATCAGCGTGTTTTTCGGCGGTGGCACGCCGAGTCTGTTCGGACCGGACGCGATCGCGCGGATACTCGACGGCGTCGCGGCGCGCATGTCCATCGAGACCGACGCCGAGATCACACTCGAAACCAATCCGGGTACGGTCGAACATGGACGCTTTGATGGCTACTTGCGCGCCGGCATCAACCGCATCAGCTTCGGCGTGCAGAGTTTCGACGATGACAAGCTGCGTCGCCTCGGCCGCATTCACTCGGCCATCGAAGCGGAGAACGCCATCCGGAAGGCGCAGCATGCCGGCTACGACAACATCA
>JBAVZT010000157.1:0-1691 GCA_049588955.1 Rhodanobacteraceae bacterium
GGAACGGAACGAGCCGGATCGAAACCGGCAGCGGTCGAATCCGACTGCTGGTGCCGACCTTCGGCGGCATCACGCTCGACGCCGCGACCGGCGGCAAGCTCAGCAGCAACTTCGGTCTCAGCATCCATGCGCGCTCCGGAGGCGGTGCAAGCGCACACGCGCGCTACGGCGATGGACGATCGCGACTCATCGTCGCTAGCGACAGCGGAGAGGTGATACTTGAACAACTCGTCCTCATCGGCGACGATGGCGCACTGCCTGAGGATGATGATTAGGCCGGGCCTCAGACTGACCCCAACCGGCATACACGCGCGCGGAACGCAGCTTCACCTTCCCGATCCGCCATTACACGAATCGGGGCACTTCCCCGGGGAGCAACAACATGAACACCTTTTGCAAGGCCACCGCCTTAGCGATCGTCGCGGCCATCGGTTGCGTCATCGTCAGACCGGTCGTTGCGGCCGATCCGCCGGTATCGCGCGGTGCCGACTATGTTAGCCCGCCATCCATACCCGAGCAGTTCTATCTCGATGCGCGAACCCGCCCGATCGTGCCGGCGTGGCAGCCCGGCGATCCGATCCACGAGGTGCCGCGCCAGTTTCACGGCGAGGAAATCCTGCAGCGCAATCCGCCGCGCCCGGTCAACCCGGTTACCGGCGGCATCGACATTCTGGCCGAACTTCAGCGTGAATTCGGCAATAAGGCCGATTACCGCAACTTCGAGACGCCGTTGGTCAACATTCAGGGACAGGGATTCTCCGGCGTGTTTCCGCCGGATCCGTCCGGCGATGTCGGTGGCGGCTACTTCGTGCAGTCGATCAATGGCGGCGGCGGCGCAACCTACGAAATCTACAACACCGACGACGGCAGCGTCGCGGCCGGTCCATTCAACCTCGATGGCCTCGGCAGCGGTGGCGCTTGCGCGAGCGGATTCGGCGACGGCGTCGTGCTGTACGACCAGCTTGCCAATCGCTGGCTGCTGACCGAGTTCTCGGGCAGCGGCAATAATCTGTGCGTGTACATCAGCGCCGACGACAATCCGGTCACGACCACCTGGACGCGCTACGACTTCACGACGCCGGGCTTCCCGGATTATCCGAAATACGGAGTCTGGCCCGACGCCTACTACGTCGGTGCCAACCAGGGACCGGCCGTCTATGCACTGGACCGCGCGCAGATGCTGGTCGCGGGACCAGCCACCTTGCAGAGAAAATCCGTGCCGCGCCTCAACGGCCTCGGTTTCCAGATGGTGCCGCCGATCTCGGTGTTCGGCTCGACACCGCCACCTGTCGGCAGCCCGGGGATCTACCTGCGCGACAACGACGACGAGCGCAACAATCCGGGCTCGAACGATCCGAACCACGATTTCCTCGAGTTGTTCACGCTGCATGTGGACTTCACGACGCCGGCCAATACCGTGTTGACCGGGCCGATCCAGATCCAGGAAGACGAGTTCGATTCCGAATTCAATGTACCGAGCGGTTTCGGTGCGATCCACCAGCCCGGCACCAGCCAGTTGCTCGATCCGTTGCTCGAAGTGCCGATGATTCCACTCGGGTACCGCAACTTTGGCGATCACGAATCGATCGTCGGCAACCATGTGACCCAGGTGCAGACCGGCAACATTGCCGGTATCCGCTGGTTTGAGCTGCGCCGCAACTCGCCGGGCGATCCATGGACGCTGTATCAGC
>JBAVZT010000158.1:0-10066 GCA_049588955.1 Rhodanobacteraceae bacterium
CCACCGCGCCGATCGCGAGCGCGGCTTCAGCGGGCAAGCGCAGCAAGTCGTGCAGCGGCGCAAGGCCGGCGAGCGCGAGCGGAATGGCCACGCTCGCAACCACCGAGATTGCGCAACCCATCAACGCGACACCGCGTCGCTTCACGGCAATCCGAGCACCTGTGCCTTGGTCAAAGCCTCGCGCGCGGCCAACAGCAGCGCCAGCAGATGCCGCCAGTCGTCCATGAGCGTCGCGTGCTCGGCATCGCGGGGATGCAGCGCGACGCGCAAGATCGGCGCACTTGCCGTTACTGCACGAAACCAGCGCGACCAGACGCGACTCGCACCACGCCGCCAGCGCGAACGCGAGGATGCCGACAATGCCGGTGCCGCTATCTCGCGCATGCCGTCGAGCAAAATCAGCGAACGTCGTGTTGCCGCGTAGCGCAGTGGCGAATCGGACAGCGCGCGCCAGGTACCGCTGCTGTTCAACCACGCGGGGGCGACAAAGCCGCGCGCGGGCCAGCCAAGATCGATCAGTTCCGACCATCCGCGCCGGATTCGGCGCCCCGCCTCGCCTGTCGACAGCGCGGCGAACTCACCTTCTCTCGCCGTAAGAACGCACCTTCGCAACCAGTCGCGCGAGTTGCGTGGCGCCGGAGCATCGTCGCGATGAAAATACCCGTGCAGCGCGACTTCGGCGCCACGGTCAACGCGCCGGTCGATCGCTCGCACGACGCCGGGATTTTCGGCGAGGCGGCCATGCCCGTGATAGTCCGGCACGACCAGCAGTGTCAGCGCAGGCCGTCCGAGGTCATCGACCAGCTTGAGCAGCCGCTCGCATTGTGGCCAGGTCGCCGGCGCGACATCGTGCAGGGCGATGCAGACCTTTAACGTCATGGCGGCGTGCAGCTGCGCAGCATCCCGGGCGCTGGCAGTGACGGACGTCGAAGTCGCGCGTAACGCTGCAATTGCGCGCCGAGGGTGCGCTCCCAGCTGTAAGCATCCTCGACGCGTGCGCGCGCGCGCATTCCCATCCGTTCGCGATCGCCCGCATACAACGAGCGGATTGCGTGCTGCAGCGCATCGACGCGATCGGGCTCGGCGAGCCGGCCGACTTCGGCATCGACGAGTTCAGCGACCGCGCCGGATTCGACACCCACCACCGGCACCCCGCATGCCATCGCTTCAAGCACGACCAGGCCGAAAGTCTCCTGCGGTCCTGCGTGCAGCAGCGCATCGCAACTCGCGAGCAGACGCGCGAGCCGTCGTGTCTCCTGCTCGTATGGCAGCAGGGTGACCTGCGGCGAAACGCGGCGCCGGACATCGCCGCCGACCAGCACCAGATGATAGCGAAGGCCGAGTCCTTCCACTGCGCGGCGCATCAGCACGATACGCTTCTCGCGAGCCAGACGCCCTGCGTAGATAAGCAAACGGGTGCCCGCTGCCAAGCCGAGTTCGGTGCGCAGCTCGCCGTCACGCGCGTCCGGATGAAAAACCGTGGTGTCCACGCCGAGTGACCGGATTTCGACACGCGCGACACCGAGGGATTGCAGATGCGCCGCGACGACACGACTCGGCGCCAGCACCAGATCGAAGCGTGCATACAGGCGTTGCAGATAGGCTCGGGTCGCCATCCCGGCGGCCGCGCCGAAACGACTCGCAACCAGACTCGCAAGATCGGAGTGTGCGAAAGCGACCGCCGGCACACCCAGGCGTCGTGCGGCTGCAACAGTGGCCCACGCACCCTGATAGGGATCACCCGCTTCGACGAGGTCGGGGGCGAGTTCGCAAAGTGCGTCGCGCCACCGGGATGTGCCAAACGGCATGCGGTAGCCGCCGCCGAATGGAATGCGCGGCGCGGCAAATTCAATGAGCCCGGAGTCGTCGGTGGCGCGCGCGCCCGGCACCAGCAACGTATGACGGACCCCTGGTGTGCTGCGCAGGTAGCGGCGCTTAGCGCAAAGGTAACGCTTCACACCACCGCTGCGTGGCGCAAAGAACAGGGTCGTGTCGACGATATGCATTCGGCTTTGCTGCAACAGGGCGGTCGAAAGATCGATGGAGGACGTCGCGCCGAATCATCGACGCGGTTTCCCTCTATGTAGCCCTTGCGATCGTTACAGCATGATGACGGTTCGCGCGACCGTCAGCGTTCCACATGATCCGAATCAGTCGAAACGACTCAGACCATCTTCGTCCGCGGCACTGCCCGCGTCTTCATTCGAGTCGACGCCATCCGTGTCCGATTGCTGGTTCCGGATAGCAGCCGTCGTGTCGGAGCACAGGCGCTCACTCGCCGCCTCGGCCTTCTGCCAGCGCGTCAGGATCGGATTGTCCGATTCCGCGGCGGCCAGATCATCGAGCAGGGTCTGCTTGTCCTGATCCGGCAGATCCGTCCAATGGCAGTCGGCCAGCGCGCCGGCCAGCGCATAGAGCAGATTGAGGCTCGGTCGGAAACCCGCGCGCTTGACCTTGAGGAACGTGGCGAGCGCGCCGACCTCGACCAGATCCTCGTATGTTCGTACGCCGACCTGGCGCAACCAGGCGGCAGACTTCGGACCGACATTGCGGATCTTCGCCGCGGTCATGGCGTTTCCCCGACGCGCACCGGCGCGCCGAGCGATTCGACGAAAACCGCACACAGTCGCTCCATGCCTGCACGATCCTCGTCGTCGAACCGCCCGCGCAACGGGCTGTCCGCATCCCACACGCCAATCAAACGTCGGCCGAGCACCAGCGGTACGACGATCTCCGAACGCGAAGCCGCATCGCACGCAATGTGTCCTTCGAATGCATGCACGTCGTCGACGACAAGGGTCGCGCGCGTCGCGGCAGCCCTGCCGCACACGCCCCTGCCGAGCGCGATGCGCACGCAGGCCGGTCTGCCCTGGAACGGACCGACCACAAGTTCATCACCGTCGCTGAGGTAAAAGCCGCACCAGTTCAAGTCGGGCACGGTGTACCACACCAGTGCGGCGAAATTTGCCGCGTTGGCAATCAAGTTGCGTTCCGCGTGCAGCAAGCCGGACACCTGTGCGGCCAATTCGGCATACATCGCGGATTTGCTGGCGGTCCCGATCGGCGCAGCGGCAAACATGATGGTCTCGCGAACTGACAAGAGAAGTCATCAATTCTAGCAGCATGCCGGATTCCGCCCGAGGCGCAGCGGCGCAAGGGCATTGCGGTTCGTGTCGTACCCAAGCCCCACGTTTCATACTGAGCATTGTCGGCACGAGCAAGCGAAGTCGAAGCATCCGGACGCGGTGCCCTTCGACGTCCCGGTTTCGGCGCTGCCGCACCTCGCGGTTCAGCGCGGGGGCAATGGTTCCTGCACCGCCTGCTAGGATTCCGGATTTCCAGTGGCCGATTCCAACGCATGCCGACCGATTCCCGCGTCTTGCGCCGCCATGGCATCTTCGTCACCGGCACCGACACCGGCATCGGCAAGACGACGATCAGTTGCGCGCTGCTGCTGGCGCTGCGCTCGCATGGACTGTGCGCCAGTGGAATGAAGCCGGTCGCAAGCGGATGCCGGACGACGCCGCTGGGTTTGCGCAATGAAGATGCCGAGGCCCTGATCGCCGCCAGCAATCCGGCGCCGTCGTATGCCGACTGCAACCCGTTCGCCCTCACCGAACCGATCGCGCCGCACCTTGCTGCGCGCCACGACCGCACGGAAATCTCCCTGGCTCGCTTGAGCGACGCCTACGGCAAACTCGCGAGCTCTGCCGATTGCGTCGTGGTCGAAGGCGTCGGCGGCTGGTCGGTGCCCTTGTCCGACCAACTGATGCAGGTCGACCTCGTGCGCGCGCTCGATCTTCCGGTCATCCTCGTCGTCGGGCTGCGTCTGGGCTGCCTCAACCACGCGCTGTTGAGCGCGCGCGCGATAGAGGCCGATGGCTGTGCGCTGCTCGGCTGGGTCGGTAACCGCATCGATCCTTCCATGGACCGGGCTGACGAGAATCTCGCCGCCTTGCGCAATCGCCTGCGCGCACCGTGCCTCGGTGTGCTGCCTTATTCCGATGCTGGCGACGATCGCGACCTGGCGCCCCATCTCGCCGCCGCCTGCGCGGCGTTGCAAGCGAGCGGGCCGAGCACGCTGGCGGTGCCTGGCCGATGACAACACATCGCTGCTGCGGGCGGGCTGCACCCGCATGCCGTCGATGAACGCTGGCACCCGGACCTGGCCGTTGTGGCTCGCGTCGATCGGTGCTGCCTTGCTGTACGCCTGGTGGTTCTATCCCGGCGTGCTGTCTTTCGATGCCGCCTACGCATGGTGGCAGGTGCGCGGCGGCGAAACCAGCAACCTGCAGGCGCCGATGATGATGCGCGTGTGGCAAGCGTGCAATGCATTGTTGCCGGGTCCGGGACTGTTGTTTCTGCTGCACCTTGCGATGTTCTGGAGCGGGCTTGCGTTGATTGCCACCACGCTGCGCCGTGGCACAGCGACACGTATCGCATTCCTGTTGATTGCGGCCGGCGCACCGGTGCCATTCGTGCTGTTCAGCCACATCTGGACCGACGTCGCATTGATGGCGGCGCTGACGCTGGCATTCGGTGCGCTGTTGCGCTTGCGCGATGGTGGCCGTGGCGGGTGGTGGCTGCCCGCCGGACTCGCACTCTTTTACGCATCCGGGGTGCGCTTGAATGCATTGCCTGCTGTTGTTCCGTTCATCCTCTTCGCGGCCCATCTGCTGGCGAAGCGACGCTACGGCAACGCCGGGCACAACGGCGCGAGAGGGCATTTCAGCCGGGTCGCCGTGATCGCCATCGGCATTCTGCTGTCACTCGGCATCGCGGTCGCGATCGTCAATCAGCGTGTCGAACGCCATGTCGCGTTGATGCCGACACTCCAGATGTGCGATCTGGCCGCGATGTCGGCGACCACCGGCAAGCTGCTGCTTCCGGCGTTCGCGTTGCGCCGCGGCAGCGACGTCGATTTTTTTCGTCGAGCCAAAACGCCATGGGGTTGCCTTCCGATGCTTGCCGGTACGCGCGAGCCGTCGTCGGCGCGCTGGACTGTCGCCGAACGACGCGCGCTGACACGCGCCTGGCTGGCGGCGATCGTGCGCCATCCGCTTGCCTATCTGCGCCATCGCGTCGATTTGACACGCGCACTGCTCGGATCACGCGCCCCCGACTGGCCATACCAGCTCGTATTCGTCGACGCCAACGTACGCTATCGCGACAATCCGCCCGTGAACGCCAACCACTCGGCGCCACATGCGTTCTGGATGCGGCTGTTTCATGCCGCCTGGGATACCATTTGGCTGTCCGCATGGCCCTATTTGCTGCTTGCCGCTGGGGTGCTCGCAGGCGCCTGCCGGCGTCGCCGCGCAAGCGCGGGATCGGGTTTGGCGGTAGTGGTCGGGACCAGCGGACTCCTGTATGCGCTTCCGTATTTTTTCGTTGCCGCCAGCGCGGAGTTGCGCTACGTCGGCTGGACCTGCCTTGCCGCGGTGCTGGCCGCCGGCATTCTCGTATTGGGGCGCGCACCGAACGAAAACACGGACTGGTAAACTGGACCCAAAAGTCGGAAGAAGGAAGATCGATGGCCGATGCCCAACGCTATTTCATAACGATTGACGATCTCGCCAGGGCACGTGGCGAATTCAGCGACCTCTCCTTTCAAGGAGGTTCGCCGGCGAGTTTTGCCAAGCTGTTGCAGCAAGCCCTGCGCGAACCGGTGTTGTGGCGACGCTGGCGGCAGATGCAGCCGGACCCGGACGCGGTCGATCCGGCGCTCGGCATCGACGATCCGAACGCGACGGCCACCGCACACCAATCCGATCTGCACTGCGATGTCGAAGTCGTTACAAGCCTGCCGCATCAAATACTCAAACACCGGCTCGGCCTCTTGATCGGCAAGCACTGGACCTTGCGCGACGTACGCGCGGCGCATCGACCATCCTGACTGTTCAGTCGACGCCGTGATGGCGACCGCGATGCGGCGCATAGAGCGCTCGCAGTTGCGTCATGTCGGCGTCGAGATCGGCGCCGGGATGGTACAGGCGCTCGATGCCGACCGTCTTGTTCGGATAATCGAACCAGACCGGCAGAATGGGTACTTGCGCGGCCCGCGCGATATGCCAGAAACCGGTTTTCCAACGCGCCACATGCCGGCGCGTGCCTTCCGGCGTGATGCCCAGCCAGAAACGCGGACAGCTTTGAAAACGCGCAGCCATCTCCGCGACGATCCCGTGGGCGGCGTCGCGATCGACCGCAACCCCACCGAGGCAGCGCAGCAACGGACCGAGCATTCCATCGAACACTTCGCGTTTGGCCATGAACGCGATATCGGCACCCAGCGCGCCCTTGAATGCGAGTCCCCAGAATCCGTCCCACCACGACGAATGCGGCGCGACGATGAGAACCAGTTTCGGCACGTCGGGAAAGTCGCCAACGAGTTTCCAGCCGGCCAGCTGCACAAATGCGCGCGCCACCCGGCCCCACACGTGCAGCCGGAACTGCGGCATGTTCGGCGGCAAACGTTGCGGCAGTCCGTCACGCGTCACTGGCGGTACCCGGCGTTGCCCGCGCGCGTTTGATCAAGCCGCGCTTCTTCTTGCCGACAAGGCGGCGTTCCTTGGAGGCGCGCGTAGGCCGGGTCGCGACACGCCGCTTCGGCGTGTGCAGCGCCGAGCGGATCCATTCCACAAGGCGCTGGCGCGCATCCTCACGATTCCTGGCCTGATCGCGAAATCGATTGGCCTGGATCACCAGCACGCCGTCCCCGGTCAAACGGCGATCGCGCCGCGCCAACAAACGTTCGCGCACCGCGGCCGGCAACGACGCTGACTCCGCCACATCGAATCGCAGCACCACGGCGCTGGCGACCTTGTTGACGTTCTGGCCGCCGGGCCCGGACGCGCGCACGAAGCTTTCGTCGAGTTCGCTTTCGGCAACACTGAGGCGGGCGTCGACCTCAAGCATGGATCGCGCTCAGCAGCATCGCCAACGCGACAACGATGTCAGCGACGCACCTTCGCCGCATTGGTGGCCAGCGATTTTGCGCCAGTCACACTCTCATGCGCGGCCTTCAGCAATTGCGTCGCGGCCGTCAGATCATTGCGCGATACGGCCTCGGCCCACTGCTGCTGCTGGGCGTCGGCCTTGGTCGAACACGCGTCGATCTGCTTCCCGAGATTGTCAGGCACGCGACGCTTGTGTTTGACCGCATCCTCGGCGTGCGCGCACTCGGCACGAAGATCGGCCAGTGTCGAGTCGAACTCCTTGCGCAATTCGGCAATACGGGCGGTCGTGGCGCGCTTGCGCGCGGCCGACGCCGCCGCTTCAGCCATGCGCTTCTTCTCGGCCGCCATGGCACGACCGCGTTCTTCGGCGGCGCTTCGCTGTTGTTGCTCGATGGCAACGACGCGTGTCACCACTTTCGGGTCGGCAAGATCATCGAAGCTGAGCTTGTGCGGATTTCGCTGGCCCACGGTCAGCCAGCTCTCAACGGTGCGGCGACAATCCTGCTTGCGCGGGCCTGCGAGCTGGTCCGCAGGCAACCCCTTGGTCAGTGTCGGGTCCCCTGACCATGCGCGCAAACAATCCACCGTGTCCGCGGCGATATCCTGGCCACCACCGAGCACCGCGGCAAGATCCGGGTCGCTGATTTTCGTGGCCGGATTCTGGCAACCGACAAGGGCAGCCAGCGTGAAACCGAGGAGCACGACACGGGCAACGAACGAGAGCGGACGCATGAGCTTTCTCCATTACGTACGGTATGGCCAGCATCCGCCGCAACGCCAGTCAATGCAAGTCGCACTCGAGCGGGAATTTCCTGAATATACGCTGCATCGACACGTCCGTTCGCTGGCCGACCCGTCCGATCGTTCTGTCAATGCCCCGCCTTCCTGGCCTCCTCGACCAGACGCCGCGCGCTGTCCACGATCCGTTGCGCGTTTTGCGCGATCATCGAGGTTTCGAACGCGTTGCCCTTGGCGCTGGCGGCGTTCATCTGCGCGCGCAATTGACCGGAGCGTTGCAGGCAGTCGTTGATGCGCTTGTTGAGCACCGGCGACGGAGATTTCGCGCTCTTGGCAATCGCCGCGGCTTGCCGGCACAGGGATTCGTACTCGCCCAGTGCTCCGTTGAAAACTTTTTCGCTGCCACGCGATTGTTGTCCCTGCGCAACAACCACCGGGCTAGGCGGCTTGACCGGAGTGGTGCCGGCGGGATGACCCACGGCCGGGGTTGCGACACGCGCCGGAACCGGATGATTGAGCAACGCGAGCGCGCGACGCGCTGTTTTCTCCGTCGCGACGTCGCCGAATGCGAGCTTGTGCGGATTGCGCGTGGTGTCCACCAGCCATCCTTCCACGCGCTGACGACAATTGGCCTTGGCGGCCGTGGTATCCGTGCCCGCCGGCAGCTCGCGAATCAGATCCTTGTCGCCGGACCAGACGCTCAAACACTCGACCGCGGCGCGATCGATCGGCGGATTGGCGGTGTCCGCGCTGACGCTGTCGCTGCGCAACAACGATCTGAGTTCGGCGTCGCTGAGCTTGTCCGCCGCGTCACCGCATGCGGACAGAGCCATCACGCCAACGCCCAGCGCGAGATACAAAACGGTATGCGGAAACGTCATCGAAACTCCTCGTTGACAAGAACGACCCGTTCAACGGGGTCGCAGTGCCATGATGATCGCGAACAACGCACCGAGAGCGGCAACCAGCGCCACCCCCGGTACCCCGAACGACCACGGTACCGGCGTCGCCAGTGCGAACAACAACGCTGCGACTATCATCAAACTGGCGCCGATACGCGACCACAACCCGGCGCGACGCTCGCGTCGCGAGCAGGCCTGGATTTCCTTGAGATCATCCAGGGCCACGCGAAGTTCCAAACCTCCGCTGGTGGCCTGGGTCAGGTATTCATGTACGAGTTGCGGCATGTCGGGCGCCAGCGCCAACCACTCCGGTGCACGCCGGCGCAGCGTGCGAAGGATCTGACGCGGACCGCGCCGCTTTCGCCAGATTCGTTCAAGCACGGGTCTCGCGGTCGCCCAGATATCGATTTCGGGGTGCAGCAGTCGCCCGACTCCCTCTATGTTGAGCAGCGTTTTCTGCAGCAGGATCAATTGCGGTTGCAGGACCAGTTCGTAGCGACGCGCCGTCTGGAACAGCTTGACCACAACCTCGGCCAGCGATATCTCGCTGAGCGGACGCGAGAAGTACGGCTCGCACACGGTACGCACGGCCGTTTCGAGCTCGTCGAGACGCGCATGCGGCGGAATCCAGCCGGCGCTGATATGCAACTCCGCGATGCGCCGGTAGTCACGCCGGAACAGCGCGAGAAAATTCTCCGCGAGCCAGTACTGATCGCGTTCCGACAAACTGCCCATGATGCCGAAGTCAAGCGCGATGAAACGTGGATCGGCGCTGCGCTCGGCGTCCACCCAGATATTGCCGGCATGCGCGTCGGCGTGAAAGAAGTTGTCCCGGAATACCTGGGTGTAGAAGAGCCGGATGCCTTTTTCGGCCAGCGCGACGCGATCGATGCCGGCGGCATCCAACGCGGCCAGATCGTCCACCGGAATGCCGCGCACGCGCTCGAGTGTCAGCACGTCGCTGCTGCTGTGCGACCATACGACTTCGGGTACGTAAAGGTCATCGGAGCCGGTGAAATTGCGCCGCAGCAACGAGGCATTGGCGCCCTCGTGCTGCAGATCGAGCTCGCGCGTCAGCGTGCCCTCGATTTCGGCCACCACATCGAGTGGCCGGATCTTGGCGGCATTCGGATGATAGAGCTGCACCAATTCACCGATCGCTCGCAACAGATCGAGGTCGCGCGCAACACGCGCGTGAATATCCGGCCGCAGCACCTTGACGACAACCTCGCGCCCGTCGGCCAGGCTCGCCGCATGCACTTGCGAAATCGAGGCCGATGCGAGCGGCACATCGTCGAATTGTGCATAGAGCGACGCCAGTGGCGCACCGAGTGCGCGCTCGACGGCCGTCCGCGCGATCGCCGCCGGAAACGGCGCGACCTGATCCTGCAGGCGCGTCAGTTCATCGGCCACGTCCGCCGGCAACAGGTCACGACGGGTGGACAGAATCTGCCCGAACTTGACGAAAAT
>JBAVZT010000159.1:0-3923 GCA_049588955.1 Rhodanobacteraceae bacterium
CTCTGGGTGTCGGCGTTCTGGAACCTCAGCCAGACCGGAATCTGGCTGTCGCCATGGCGAAACTCCTTGAGCGCGGCGCCGCGCAACGCAACCGACACGTATTGCGCGACGTCGTCGGCGCTGAAGCCGAACTGGCGCGCGCGCTCGCGATCGACATGCAGCGCGACTTCACGGTCCGCGCTGTTCCGGTCCAGGCGCACATCGCGCAAACCCGGTAACGACTTGAGCAGCGGAATCACCGAATCGGAAAGGTCGTGCAACTCGCCGACCGAGTCGCCGATCAGCGAGAGTTTCAGTCCGTCCCCGCTCGCGCCGCTCTTCTGCCGGTCGAAACTGACCTCGCCGATCGCAAGCTTCGGCAGGCCCTTGCGGATGTCGTCCATGATCGCGCTGGCCGGACGTCGGGCATGCTTGTCGTCGGTCAACAGCAGGCTGGTCTGGGCCTGGCCCTTCTCGTCGAAATAGCTGTAGACCATGTCGATCTCGAACGCCTTCTTGTGCGCGAGCAGATAACGTTCCACCCGGTCGATCGAATGCTCGAGTTCGGGCAGGCGATAACTGCCATTGAGGTCGTATTGCAGTCGCAGCACGCGCGTGTCGCCGGCTGGAAACATGTCCTTCTTGGTCAAGCCGATCGGCACGAAACTCAACAGCAGCAGTGCCATGACGCCGAGCATGGTCCAGCCCCGGTGGCACAGCGTCCACCCGATCACACGCCCGTACCTTGCGCGCAGACGCGAGACCACCGTTTCGCGGCCGATGAAACGCGGCGGCGGCAATCGCGCCGACAGCATCGGAATCAGGCTGACCGCAACCAGCCACGAGGCCAGTTGCGCGATCGCCATCGACACCGCAACCTGGGTCAGGTAGATGCTGATCGGATTGCGTTCGCCGAACACGTTCGGCAGGAACACGATGATGCTGGTCAGGGTGCCCGCGGTGATCGCGGTGCCGACCACGCGGGTGCCTTCGATTGCGCTGTACCAGGGCCGGTCGGGATGCTTTTCGCGGTACTGATAGATGCTCTCGACCACGACGACTGCGTTGTCGACCAGCATTCCAACCGCGAGCAACAGGCCCATCATCGACAGCACGTTGAGCGAGATGCCGAAGAAATACATGCAACCGAGCGTCATGACGAAGCAGATCGGAATCGCCAGCGACACCATCAGCGTGGACGGCCAGTCGCGCAGGAAGAAAAACAGCACGAGTACCGAGAGCAACGTGCCGATGAGCCCGGCCTTGCCGAGTTCACGCAGCGAATCGGTGACGCCCTTGGCCTGGTTTTCCAGAAAGAACAATTTCAGCCCGTGCATCTCCGGTGCGGTCGATGCGCTGGCGACTTCGGCCAGCACCGCCTTGCCGACATCGACGAGATTGGCACTGCGTTCACGATAGATGTCCACCGCAACCGCCGGCTTCATGTCCAGACGACGCTCGTAATCCAGACGCGACGGCTGCAAGCTGACCTTTGCGATATCGCGCAATCTCAGGCCGCTGTCGTCGATCACGAAATCGCGAATGTCATCGAGCGAGGTCCATTCGCCTTTCGGCTGCACGCGATAACGATAGCTGCCGGCATCGATCTGTCCGGCCGCCACCGAAAAATTGGCCGCCTGCAGGCGCTTGACCAGATCGTTCAGGCTGATGCCGTGCGCGAGGACGCGATCGGACGCGAGTTCGATCTGTACCTCCGGCGGCGCGACGCCCTGTATCTCGACCTTGGCGACGCCCGGCAGGCGTTCCAGCGGCCGTTTGAGCTCGCGGTCGATCAGTTCCCAGGAATTGGAAAGATCGCGGTCGCTGGAAATGCGAAGTTGCAGTACCGGCTCATCCGCGGTCGAGAACTTCTGCACGAAATAGCGCTTGAGATCCGATGGCAGGTCGTCGCGAATCGCATCGATCTTTTCGCGCGCCTCGATCGCCTTGCTCGCGACATCCTGCCCCCATTTGAACTGCAGGAACAACTGCACGCCATCGGCACGCGACGTGGAATTCATTTCCTGAATGCCGGACAGCGTCGACAGTGCCTCCTCGATCGGGCGCGTCAGTGTGCGTTCGATTTCGGCCGGCGTCGATCCCGGGTACGGCACGTCGACAAGCAGGAACGGTACGTCGATGTCCGGGAAATACTCCAGCGGCAGACGCACCGCGGCGATCAATCCGACCAGTGTCAGCGTGACAAAGAACATGATCGCGGTGACCGGCCGCTTGAGGCTGAGTTCGGCCAGCGACCCGCCACCCGGCTTCCCGGCATTCATGGCGTTGCGCCCTGCCCGGCCGGCTGCACATCGATCAGCCTGTGCTTGCGCTCGCCACGCGCCTGATACAGCGCATCCGGTTTGCGATCGAGGCGTTCGTACAGAACCGGAATCACGATCAGGGTCAGCAGCGTCGATACCGCGAGACCGCCGATCACCGTGATCGCCATCGGCGCGCGGACCTCGGCGCCGTCGCCGAGGGCAATCGCGAGCGGCAGAAAACCGAGCAGAGTTGCCAGCGTCGTCATCACGATCGGCCGCAGGCGCGATTCGGCTGCGAGCACGATCGCCTCGCGCTTGGCGTGTCCGGCTTCGCGCAGGCGATTGATGCGATCGACCAGGACGATTGCATTCTTGACCACGATGCCCGCCAGCATGATCAGCCCGATGAACACCACCACCGAAATCGGCGTGCCGGTCAGTTTCAGCCCCAGCACCGCGCCGACCAGCGCCAGCGGAATCGAGAACATGATGACGAACGGATGCAGCAGCGACTCGAACTGCGAAGCCATGACCAGGTAGACCAGAAAGATTGCAAGTCCGAGCGCGAACAGGAGCGATTTCATCGACGCGTCAAGCTCCTCGCTCTGCCCGCCGATATGCACCGAAACCCCGGCCGCCAACGGGTGCGTTGCCAGTGTCTGCTGCAACTCGCGCACCGCACTGCCAAGATCGCCATAACGCAGGTTGGCCGAAACGATCGCGACGCGTTCCTGATCGACACGATGGATTTCGCTCGGCCCTTCCGTGGTGGTGATTTCGGCGACCGATGCCAGGCGCACCGGTTTGTCCGCTGTCGGATTGACGATGAGATTGCGTATGTCATCGACACTCGCGCGATCCGCTGCGCGCGCGCGTACCAGCACATCGATCTTGCGATCCCGGAAGTTGTAGCGCGTCGCGACCTGCCCGCGTACCTTGTCGACCACCGCATCGGCGATCTGACGGGTGGTCAGGCCGAGCGCCGCCGCACGATCCTGATCGAAGCGAATCTGGATTTCCGGATAGCCATCCGCAACGGTGGACTTGACGTCGGCAAAGCGCGGCGATGCGCCGATGAGTTCGGAGAGCTTGCGGCCGGCCTTGGACAGCGCGCCAAGATCGTAACCGCGAATCTCGATCTCGATCGGCGTGGACAGGCTGAACAGGGCTGGCCGCGCGAACTTGACTTCGCTGTCCGGTCGCGTTGCCAGGCTGCGCCGCAGGCTCTCCATTTCTGCGCTTTCGGCAGCCGTCCCGGCGCCGGGTTTCAACGCCACCGACAATCGTGCAATGTTCTCGCCCGACTCGGTCGGGTTCGCGTCGAGCCGGGTGCCGGTGCCGGATACGCCGTAGATCGATTCGACCGCGCGATCCTTCGCGTGCTGCTGCTCGATGCGGCGCACCAGGGCATCGGTTTCGGCCAGGGAAGTACCGGGCGGCAGCTTGATGGTCGTGTCGAAGCGCCCCTGCGCGAGGCTTGGAATCAGATTGGTTCCGAGCGTCGGCACCAGCGCGAGGCTCAGCGCGAACGCGAGCGCCGCGGTGCCCAGCACCAGCCATGGACGATCCAGCAGGCCCGGCAGCGCCCGACCGAACCCCGACGCTGCGCGACCGTAGGCTGCCCTGACCGCGCGGCCGGCAAACGCGAGCGGCATGCCGACGATGCGTGCGAGCCAGCGC